>JANQJM010000143.1 GCA_028281635.1 Pseudomonadales bacterium
TTTGGATTACCAGTAGCAGCGAAGTTAAACCAGTAGTCCGCGATGGTTTCCGACAAGGCGCGATCCTGATCATCCCAACCTATGCCAACCACATCCAGATTATCGAAGACATAGGCCAGTTCGCCGGAATGGTATGCCCCCAGTGTTCGCTGACCGCCGTCATTGTTTAGATCGGGTCGTGCCGGGACATAAAGCCTGAAGACTGGTACCGGGCGACTGAAGTAGTAGGCATAGGCGGGATCTCCGTGAGATCTCACTACTGCAGCCCAGTCTCTTACAGATCGAACGAAGCCCCCATCACCGGTAATAGTTTTGCGAGCGACCAGGGGTGACAGCTCAATCTCAGTCTCATAGGCGGCAACTACAGTACTTGCACTATCACCGAATCTACTCATGAGATATTCACGTAACTCCGCTTCGGTAATAGCTGGGGCGCTGGATTGTAAACCAAAATATTCATCTGCCAGCGCACCCATCATGACTGGCACACGATTATAGCGACCAGATGAATAAAGCGTGGCAGGTGCTTCCGGAATAACCCAACCGTCTACGATTGGGCCATTGGGGTTACCCTGAGTGCGCATGGTTGAAATGATTTGTTGTGGAGAGAGTTCACGCATGGAATCAAGCGTTGACTGGCTTCGACCACTAATGCCCATAGCCTCCATAAAACGTTCGCCACGAGCGTGAGCACTATTGCTTCCCTCATCCAATGCCAATCCCTGCTGCACACAGGATCCAGGAGATTGACCTATCACGCCATGCATCAGACTATCGGCAAGCGGGGATGCCATTAACAAACACACATCTGAACCACCAGCCGACTGCCCAAAGATAGTGACCCTGCCAGTATCACCACCAAAGCCTTCAATGTTATCTCGCACCCAGCGCAACACTTCTATCTGGTCCATAAGTCCATAGTTGCCGGAGGCGCGATGTTCCGATTCATTAGTCAAGGCTGGGTGAGCGAGAAAACCAAACGGACCCAGGCGGTAGTTCGCGGTGACCACAACCGCTCCTCTCTCAGCCATGTTTGAACCGTCAAATATTTCGGCGCCACCATGGCCTGCAGTGTTACTGCCTCCATGAAACCAAACCATCACCGGAAGCCTTGCCATCGAATCTTCCGCTGGAGTATAGATATTCAGGTACAAACAATCTTCAGAGCGATTTAAGTTGCCTCTGGCATAAACACTGTTGTCAGGATTGCGAGCTTGCCAGCAAGCCGCACCAACCCGTTCTGCCTGACGTACTCCAGCGAATGAAATTGGCTCCGCTGGAGGTTTCCAGCGCAGGTCACGTACCGGTGGCGCGGCAAATGCAATACCTTTAAACACCGTCACCCCATCTACGTAACTTGAGGAATGACCTCGATAGATTCCTGCCTCGGTCGTCACCTCTCCGATTCCCTGCGCAAATGCTGCCAGTGGCAGGTAACATGTAAGGAGCATTAAGCTTGCAGTAATTCTTGTCAGCATTCTGTCATTCCTCTTGTCGCTATTTACTTGCTGCGTCTCAAATCTGTTTATTCACCTGGTTCCAGGCGCAGCAGCGCACCTTCGGCTTCATCCACCAGAACGTAAAGGTAACCATCGGGTCCCTGCTTTACAGCGGTAACTCGAGACGCTAACTCACGCAGGAGACTTTCGCGTCGGATTTCTTCGCCACGGCTGTTGAACTCAATCCGCTCCACATGCCCGGAGCCCGGGATGCGCCCTTCCAGCATGGAGCCAACAAACAGATTGCCCTGCCATTCTGGAAATTTGTCTCCGCTGTAGAAAGTCATACCTGATGGCGCGATGGAAGGCCACCAGATAATTTCAGGGCTAATGAAGTCTGCTTGCTGTTGCACCTCACTCACCCAATCGCCGCGGTATTGCCGACTGTATGAAACCAGAGGCCAACCGTAGTTACCGCCTGCCTGGATGATATTGACTTCATCACCACCTTGGGGACCATTCTCGGCAGCCCACAGCTCTGCAGTCTCAGGATGGAAATCCAATCCGATTTGATTGCGGTGACCGACACTGTAGACTTCCGGCAAGTACTCTCTCGAATTGACGAAAGGATTGTCCGCCGCAGGCGAACCATCATCATTGAGCCGCAACAGTTTGCCATAGTGCACGTCAGAATCTTGCGCATAATCTCCGTAGCCCATATACACATAGGCGCCGCCCACACTCATCATCAACTTCCCGTCAGGAGCGAATAACAGTTTCGATGCTGCAATACCCCTATCGAGTCCTTGAGCGGTGAAGATTTCTTCCACATTTACCAGACGATCTTCTTGCAACCGCGCCCGCACCAGAGCAACAGTTTGTTCCGGTTCGTTATCAACTACGATTGGTTTGGTGTAGGTAAAGTAGATCAAACTGTCATCTTCAGGATGCAACACTACCGACATCAGTCCGGCTCGGAATACTTCCGAATAGACTTCGGGCACTCCGCTAATGTCAGATGACTGCAGCACACCATTCCGTACCAGGCGAAGCTTACCTGCGTAACGTTCGCTAATGATGATGTCGCCGTTTTCGCGAAAGGCGAAGTCAAACGGATTAGCCAGACCATTAGCCACTGGCACTACTCGAAGTTCAGGATATTCAAGACTCCTTAATATGATCGGTTCTTCAGGAATCTGCGGGTCGGGGCTGGTAGCTCCCTGCGCAAACGCTGAAGCGCAGGCTCCACACATGCTCAAAGTCAGTAGCAGTGAGCAAACAAGTTCGACTTTTTCTCTCATAGCAAGACCTTAGTGATCATGACCTGGGCCATAGGCCGCCGCAATTGAATCATAGTGCATCTGCAAGATGTCGCGACCGAAATCATCTGCGAAGTCCCGCCACACAAGATGAATATGATTGGCATCGTTTTGAACGTTGTCATACTCAATAAGGAAGCCAGGTCCCTGCACGCGATAGTAATGTGGCGCACCCCGCTCTGTTGATCCGATCCAGGTAAAGCGAACGGCTTCCAGGCCCTGCTCCCGAATAGCAGCCATGCGTGCCGCGAAGATTGCTGCTGGCTGCACGGATGCCACTTCTTCTATCACTCGCATCAGATTCAACTTCTGACTCGAATCAAGCTGACTATAAGCAATTCCGCTGTCTGCAAATGGAGAAACTTCTTTATTTGCACTCGTAATAATGTCACGTGGCACCTCTGTCTCGATTATGGCCATGAGCTTCTGCTCACGATCGAGAGACTCAACCAGAGCCCGGGCTAAGTCTTCTTCTGCTGCCAGCACTCGCGTACCAATGCGGGAAGTAGAACGGACTTCTGCGGGATTAGTGCCAAAAAACTGCGGCGAACTTGCTATGCCCAGGCCCCGTACGAAGGTCCAATTGAAGGCAAGATGATGACCTTCGTAGCGAAGTGCCCAATTGCTGTCTATGCTGGGTTCACCAAAAATCGTTATGTAGTAAAGCTGCGGGTCACGCTCGAAGCGGCCGTTTACTTCAATCTCGGCCAACACGTTCTCCAGGTCACGCACCGCCTCTGCCTGCGCAAACCCGGAAGCACTAAAGAATGTCTGCAGCAAGTTGGTTGCTGCTGATAACTGTTCATCACTCATATTGCGCAACACTACGCCATTGCGATCACGGGGAATGAAATGCCAGTTCAGCCGCTCCTCATCATCAAAGGCATAAATACCCTGATTAGCTTGAAACCGGGTCAGGGTGTCGATGAAATCGTTGGCAGCATCAACCATGCGCTGGTTGAGTTCAATACGCGCATCTTGCGCCATTGCCGGCGGACAGAATCCAACACATGCGAACAGGGCAAATGCGGTGCGACGAATCCAGTGCTTTTGAATGGACATGGGGATACCTCTGCTGTTCTAGCTTTTATTGAGGAGTTGACCCGAGCATAAACCCGGCGTATCACCAGGTCCAGCCAGAGTCGCGTCGGCACATTGTCAGCGAGACTGATTTTTGCGATAAAGAGCGTCTTTTTTAATCGAAGCAGCAGGAAAACCGCAGCATGAAGGCAGTGAGAGTTAAGGAATTCGGGGGGCCGGAGGTGATGTCCTATGAGGATACCGACTCCCCAAACCTGGAAGCAGGCCAGGTATTGGTGAAGGTAGAATCAGCAGGCATCAACTATATCGACACCTATCAACGCAGCGGTCTGTACCAGATTCCTCTTCCCGCCACCCTGGGCCTGGAAGCTGCAGGCACAGTTGAGGCAATCGGCGAGGGAGTCAAGCTATTCAAAACTGGTGATCGCGTAGCCTATACCAATGTTGCCGGAGCATACGCTGAATCCGCTGCCGTTCCAGAAGACAAGCTCGTCAACTTGCCCGACTCCTGCTCATTCGATCAGGGCGCAGCCGCTATGTTGCAAGGCTGCACAGCACACTATCTTTGCCAGTCCACTTACCCGGTTAAACAGGGTGATCGCTGTCTGATTCATGCTGCTGCCGGTGGTGTCGGCCTGTTGTTGATACAAATGGTGAAAATGCTGGGTGGATTTGTCATCGGTACAGTTTCTACGGAAGAAAAGGCAGAACTCGCGCGTCAGGCTGGCGCCGATGAAGTCATACTGTACAGCGAACAGGATTTTGAAGCTGAAGTTAAACGCATTACCGACGGAGCGGGCGTCAATGTTGCCTATGACTCAGTGGGTAAGAGTACTTTTGAAAAGAGCATCGATTGCCTGTCTCGACTTGGCTATATGGTGCTTTACGGAAATGCCAGCGGTCCAGTAACTGAATTCAATCCAGCAAGCCTAGGCCCCAAGGGCTCCCTGTTTCTGACTCGCCCAACGCTGTTCGATTATCTCGCCACCCGCGAAGATCTCGATTGGCGTAGCGGTGATGTTTTTAAATGGATAGGCGAAGGCAAACTGAACCTGCGTCTTGAACATTTCTACCCGCTTGCGGAAGTGCAAGAGGCACACAAAGCACTGGAAGGACGCAAGACAACCGGCAAAATTATCCTCAAACCATAAATTGATCCAACCAATATCGAGTAACAATCATGAAATTGAAGAACTTATCCCTGCTGCTGTTAGCAACACTGTTTGCTTCACTTGTCCAGGCACAGAGCATTGATCTTGAGCGTGGTGAACTACCTGTAACCATTCCCGAATCTTATGATGGCTCTGAACCCACACCACTGATAGTTTTGCTGCACGGCTATACTTCCAGCGGTCAGAGGCAAGATTCCTATTTCCGTGTGAGTAACCTGGCCAACGACTATGGTTTCTTTTTAGTGGCGCCTGATGGCACTCGAGAACCCGGTGGCGATCAAAACCGATTCTGGAACGCGTCCGATGCCTGCTGTAATTTTTACGGTACCGAGGTAGATGACAGTGGTTACATACGATCCATCATTGATGAAATGAAGGGTCGTTATAACGTAGATGATAAACGCGTTTATTTGATTGGCCATTCTAATGGTGGATTCATGTCCTTCCGCATGGCCTATGAACATTCCGAAACCATCGCCGCAATTGCCTCACTGGCAGGTGCCAATCATATGGAGGAGCGCGATGCACCTGCGTCACCGGTTCACATTCTGCAAATTCACGGCACCAATGATGAAACCATCGCATTTCAGGGCGGTGATATTCAGGAAAATCGCTACCCAGGCGCACTGGCATCGGTACGTCGCTGGGCCAGCTACAATGGTTGCGATCAGCAGCGGGCTGTAGGCCGAGAACTGAGAGACCTGGAAGCCAGCCTGCCCGGTCATGAGTCAGGAGTTCTGAAGTACGAGATCGGTTGTAAACCAGGTGGCTCCGCCGAATTGTGGACCATTTCTGCAGGCACCCATGTCCCTGTGCTATCAGACAGCTTTGCCGCGCAAATAGTTGAATGGCTTTATGCGCATCCGAAAACAGAAGAGTCTTTCGCGGACTAAGCAATCACTATCCAGTGCAGTATAGAACTCTATGCTGCACTCAAAATCTTTTCAGATTCTGACCAGAACTCTTCCATCAAGTCATCACGCTGGGCATCCGGTGAAGGTGGCTTGATGGTGTTTCCATCCAGATAGCTGAATCCCAGTCCCCGCCACTTCGCATCTTGAATCAGTGACAATAGATGCCCCGCTGAAACGTCGGATAGCCGCATGTTGTCGATGAAAGGCGTAAGCATTCTGCCAACTCCCTGAAATATCAGTTTAAGCAAGCCTGGCAGTTCTCTTGCTAGCTCAGTGTCTACCATCAATCCTGGATCAACGGCGAATACATCTATCGACTTGCCCTTTCTGTTTAGCCATTCCTGCAGCCCTCGAGCTTGTATCACGTTACCCAGTTTTGATGTGGAGTAACGCCGACGCCCTTCGAAGTCTGGACGCTCGCTTTCAGCATTAAGATAAGCAAGCTCGCGGGTGCCCAGCCATTCAGGAATGGGGATACCAGTGCGTCGGGCAAGTTTGTGATCGGGCTCATGAACTCCACTGCTCAAAATCACTATTCGGCTATTCTCCCGCAGGTTGTCGGCAATTTCGCGCAAGAGTAGTTGATGAGATAGCACATTAACTCCAAATGTTATTTCGAATCCCTGTTTGGTTTTGAGATTCTGTTCCGTGGTAATTCCGGCGTTCGCAATTACTCCCCCTAACTCGGTCTCACCCAGGCTTTGAATTGCTTCTCTGAGTTGATCGAGATCAGCCTGATCCGCCACAAAAGGCGAAGCATCGACACCTAAAGTCTTTATTTCCGTTACCAACTCATTAACGAGTTCTGTCCGGCGGCCACCCACCACGACCGGCCAACCAGCTCTGGCCAGAGCGATAGCTGTTTTACGACCTAAACCACTGGTAGCGCCAGTAACTAGCACAGGAGCCTTTTGCATCGCTTTATCCTCAAAGATATACAGTGTGAACTATATTTTGTTAAAAGAAGGTATATACTGTCAACCTTTAAATTCATACAGCTAGTAATGGCATATCCGGCACAAATAGAATCCGAGACTCTGGGCAAGCAGGCACTGGCTCTTGCCGAAGAAAAAGGCTGGGATAACTGGTCGCTAAGGGAGTTCGCCAAGCACATCGGCGTAACGGCCAACGCGCTTTATCGCTACGTTGAAGACAGAGAAGGCCTGACAACTCTAATGGGTGAGGCCGCAACAAGAGAACTGCATCGGTATCTTCAACGTCGAGACAAGGAATACGAGCTGATGGAGGCAGATCAGGTGCTGATCGACATATCCCGGCGTTATCTTGGTTTCGCGCGTCGACGCCCCCATGCCTACTCTGCTTATTTTAACGGCAAGCCGCTTCCAGGTGATCCAGCAATTCAAGCCTGGCTGGAGTTTTGGTCCTGGTTGCACAGTAAAGTGAGTGCTGCAGTTCCGGGAGCAGAAGATGCCTGTGCTTTTTCCTTATGGGCGTATATACACGGCCGCGTTGAGTTGGAACGCGGCCCTGCCCAAATGGACGCAAAGGATGCCGGGCTGGAAGACGCAATCCTTGCCATACTGGAAGGATTTCGGGCTCAAGCCCCACTGGAGTCTCCACTACCCGACCATGTAAGAGCTGTTACCAACAAATAGCCCCATCACCAGCTAATCGATTTGTTGTTCCAGTCCCTGAATTGAATCAATTCTGTTCGATCGAACTGATGAATCACTTCGAGTAGTTTTCTGGCCGCAAACTGCGGCGCAAATAAATTTTCGGCTGGCACATTCCTCTGAAAAGGCTTTGAAAGTGGTGTATCAGTAGTACCGGGATGATAAACCAGGAACGCAACGTTCTTGGTTTCCCGTTGATATTCGATTGCAGCACTCTTGAGTAGCATGTTCAGAGCGGCTTTCGAAGCGCGATAGCCATACCAGCCACCTTTGTGGTTGTCAGAGATACTTCCTACCCGGGCACTTAGTACCGTCAGCAGCACTTGCTCCTGTTTACGCAATAGTTTTTTCAGGTGCTTTAACCACAGCGCTGGAATTACAGTGTTGGCTCTGAAGGAGTTCAGCAGTTGCGCTTCGTTCACCTGCTCCAATCTTTTCTCTGGCGAGATATCACCATCGTGAAGCACGCCATTGAATATAAACACCTGATCAACCGTACGCTCTTCCACGACCAGGCCAGCAATTATTTCCTTGATTGAAACTTCACTGTAGTCCGAGACCAGACAGGCCAATTTGGACTCACTCTCAACAGATTCGGACACATCAGAACGAGAAACGGCAATGACTTCTTTACCTTGAGCCAGCAGCTCGTGGATTGTTGCCTGTGCCAGGGCACTGCCACCCCCGATTACCAAAGCCGCAACTGTTGCACTCATGAAGACGGCCCAAAGTTAGAATCGTCACCAGACGAGCAATTCTCTGCGGAGCACGGACTGTGTTCGCGGCCAGTAAGCATCCAGGCAATCGGAGCGCGATAGCGCGCAAACAACCAGTATCCGGCATCTGCCATATAGCGCAGAACTGGCCATCGCAAAATGCGCAGCCAACGGTGTTTACCCACCGCTGACCAGGCCGCAACGGTGACATCCAGACCATAGAGCATTCGCCCATCGTCTGTCTCACCGTGCAGTTTTGCCAGTGCTGCCCTTCTGTCT
>JANQJM010000177.1 GCA_028281635.1 Pseudomonadales bacterium
TCCCATGAACAGCTTACGTCCATCAGGGAATGTAATATCACGACCATTCGCGCGGCAAGTTGGCTCGCACAGACGGTCTTTACTCTGGTAACCAGTTACCACGATATCGGTACCAAGCTGCAAAGAGTTGCGGTTAATACCACGACGCAGCAATGTGTTTGGCGTACCACCTTCTACCATCCATGGACCTGGGTCACGAGTGGATTCTGGATCGTTGTTATCCAAATGAATCCAGGTGTGCGGGTTAATCCACTCAACACGAGTGATGGGACCACCCAGACGAACTGGCAGATTGGCATCGAACTCAGCTGAAAAAGCATGATGCGCAGTAGCAGGCTGCTTGAGTGCAACCACTCCAACTGCGGTTACTGCGGCGAGAGCCAGAAGTTTTGCTTTCATAGATTTCCCCTAAATTCCTAAGATTTTTCAAAAATCTTTAAGTGATTTCCTGCTATATCAATAACTTACTTAGAACTTACACGACTTGAAGCATCGCTGGAAGTCGCTTGCTCTGAAATTCACAGCATTTTAACGAATCGCCAGCAGAAATACCAAGACTCGGGCTTTTCTGCTGGCTCTGCTGATAGTCGTTAAGCCTAGTTACTCTGTGCTTCCTCGAGCATTTCCTGACGCAGACGCTGCTCAAATTCACCGCCTTTGCGGTATTGGCCGTACATCAGTTCTTCAACAAATTCGACGCACTTGAATTGTGGTAGTTCATAACCTTCTTCAAGTCGACGATACAGCGGCATGCTGATGGTCCATGGGCGCTCGAAAATTTCAGGATCTTCCATGGTTGCTGAATACATAATCACGTTCTCATCAACCATGTCATAACGTTCGGTCACTTTGAGTTGATAAGTATGGTAGTTACCAGCGCGATCAAACCAGGTGCGATCATCAAGACCGGTTACCTCAACTACCCAGGTATCGCCTTCCCAGTATCCATAAGACTGTCCCATCCAGGAATCCAGTGGCGCAGGGCCTGGATCTTCGAGGAATACGTTACGCACAGATCCAGCGAATGAATAAGCGATAAAGAAGGCGCTTTCACTCTGGAATATTTGGAACGGATGCGGCATGTAAGTGGCACGAGGCACACCCGGCATGTAGCACTTAACTTCAGGATCATTTTCCAACCAGTTCGCTGCGTTCTCATCGCGACGCGCCAATGCCTCTGGCTTGTAAGGGATGGTGCCGCCTTCCACAACACCAAAGCTGGCCGGTACAGCAGCCGCAGCACCCATTGCTACGATATCGGGATGTGGCACAGGCACGAAATCACCTGGCACCAATTGATAAGCCGCCCTTGGCGGTGCTGGCTCCAGATTGTCGTTTGCATTCATTAGCACTTGCCAGATGCCATTAAGATCTGGCTTTCCACTGGGTGTGCGTGGAATACCGCTTCCTGCTTCCGCAGCTTCAGCTACCTGAGCTGGCTGGGATTCAGAGGTCGTTTCTGACGGCGAACACCCGACAAATAGCACTGCAGTTGCAGCGAGCAGCCATTGAATTTTCATATTGATACCTACTAGATTTATTGCCCTTTAACCGGTTTTTATTGGTTTGGATTTACTCCCCCAAAGGAGCCACGAGTTAACCACCGGAGGCTAAGAGTGTCAAGGGATATGCAGCGAAAGCCCAGATTTTACGGGACTTTCAGAGAATTCCTTGAGTTTAATCAGGGTCTCAGATTGGAGTCTTTTGAGAGTAATTGAGTGCTGAATTCTTGCCAGCTTAAGCCTTGCCCAGACTGGTAAGACCATGCATCCGCACCACCGGAATAAAGATGAACAGACACAGGGCACTGAGCACGGCGGCGGCAAAGAAGGAAACTCCTGGGAAATAGAGTGGAGCCTGAGGACCGGTGAAGCCAGCGAATAACTGAGTCATTACCAGGGGCCCGATTATGGACGTCATACTGTTCACGCTGCTCAAAGCCCCCTGCAACTCCCCCTGCGCATTGGCTGGAATCTGACTGGTCATGATGGCCTGAAAAGCCGGCGTTACGAATCCCGAAATCGAGGCAAGGGCCAGAAAGGGATAGAGCTGCCAGCCTTCGCTGGAAAACGCATAGCCGCAAAAACCAATAATGATGGTCAGCAGCCCTACAATACCGGCGTTGAAAGCACCGATTGCCGGTATCGCCCAGCGGATTAATAGCGCTTGCACCAGAATCATGAAGACACCGGCGAATCCCAATGAAAGGCCTATCTGACTCTCGGACCAGTCAAATTTCTCCATGGTGTAATAGGTCCAGGTGCTGGGTAGAGACATATGCCCAATCATGTAAAGAAAATAGGCAAAAGCCAGGCCCATCACGATGGGGTATTTTCGCACTTGCAGCATGGCACCTACTGGATTGGCCCGGCGCAGTTCGAACGGGCGACGGTTTTCCGGCTTAAGCGATTCGCCCATTACAAAGTAGCCGTACACCACGTTGAGTAATCCGAGACCTGCGGCTGCAAAGAACGGGATGCGCTCACCAAACTCCCCTAAAAAGCCTCCGATAACCGGACCCAGAATAAAGCCACCACCGAAGGCGGCACCGATCATTCCGAAACGTTGCGCTCGCTGTTCTTCCGGAGTGATGTCCGTAACGTATGCATAGGCTAAAGCAAAGGTTGAACTGGATATGCCTGCGATCAGCCGTGCAATAAACAACCACAGCAAAGTGGGTGCATTGGCCATCAGTAAGTAGTCGATAGAAAGCGCTGCCAGGGAGAACAACAAAACCGGTCTGCGACCAAAGCGGTCACCCAGATTACCTAATACTGGAGCGGCAAAGAACTGCATGGCGGCATAGGTGAACATCAGATAGCCGCCGAGGCGGGAAGCTTCCGATAAGGAAACATCTGTCAGTGAGATAATTAACTGCGGCATTACCGGGAGAATGATGCCGAAACTGATGGAGTCTATTAGCACCACGAAAACGACAAACAGCAAAGCGTGCTTGTGAGAGGTGACATCTACTGGCACAACATCATTCTCCTGTTAGTCCGTCTAATTCGGCAGTAGCGAGACGAAATCTTCGTACTTACCATTGGCCGATCTTGGAATTTCATTGGGATAGTTGAATTCAATCGTGAAAGGAAATCCCAGATGCTCAATTAGAATATCCCTGATTGCCGATTCCTGCTGCGGCGTGAGCTGTTGTGTTAGCACCGCATGAAACTCAATTGTTTGCAGGTCTCTTTGTCGCAACTGAAACTGTTTTAGCGGCACGACATCCATAATTTTTCGTAAACCGAAGTTAGGCCAATGAGTACTGCCATCGGGTAACTGCAACATATTCCTCACCCGGCCCACCAGTTTTTCGACCACGGGTAAGCCGCGACCACAGTCACAGCTTCCTCCTCTAATCGCCATATCCCCCACATCATAACGAATCAGTGGCGTTGCAAAATTGCGCAGGCTGGTGACAAGCACTCTACCTAACTCACCTGGCTCACAAGCTTTGCCCTCTGAGTCTACGACTTCAAGCACTACAGAATCAGATAGCACATGATAGTGGTTATGCAATGGGCATTGTAGCGCCATGTAGCCAATTTCCTGGCTGGTGTAGGCATCGATCAGCGGCACTCCCAAAACCTGCGACACCAGTTGGCGCAAGTCTTCACTCACTTGTTCACCAACTGTTCGTACCTGCAGAAGGTTTTCAGGTCGGGCAGAGCGCTCTGCCATTAGCACTAACAGCGCTCGTAAGTTGGAGGGATGAGAAATCAGGTAATGAGGATTGCGAGCTAACAACCATTCAAGTTGTGCTGTTGTTGATGAAGAAGAATTGAGAACGAAAGCCTTACCAGTTAGATAAAACTGAGAGTGAGGCTCACCCCAGTTTGTCAGGTCCCAGCCCTCCGGAGCCATGGCTTCGTTTTCGGCACGCCAGCGAATTCCTGCCGTGGTGAGCGACGCATCTCGCTGATGCCAGAGATGATCTCGTAAAGCATTGCAGTACCAATGTTGACCCACCAGGCCCGTAATCCTCACTTCCACTGGTGAACCAGTGGAACCCGATGTCATGGTACTGCTCAACGCACCGTGTGACTTGGGCACTGATCTGCAGTCGATCTCTGCCTTTGCTGATCTCAACTCCTCTCGAGAGAGTGTGGGCAGCTGCTGAAAATCCTTCCACCCCAGCGATCTGACATCTAAACCTTTGAATCGTTTAGAGTAATATGGTGAATGCGCTATGGCATGTGTAAGCAGATCGCGAACGATGCCAAGCTGATCCCTGGCAATGCGTCTTTCGTCTCGCCACTGGGCATGCTCAGCCCGGCACACGAGATCATGCAATTGCTGAGCACTGACAGAATTATTCCGCGGCGAAGGCAAGCTTGCAGATGTGAAGGACATTGAGAAAAGGCTGCTTAACTGGTCAGGGACTGAAAGTTGTCCACGATGTATTCTGCCGTGCGCCAGGACAGAGCCTGTACCGTTAAGGTGGGGTTTCTGGCTCCACTTGTACCCATAACAGAGGCGCCAAGTATCCCTAAATTAGGCACTTCATGGGTGAGCCCCCAGCGGTCAACGACATTAGTTTCGCTGTCGTCTCCCATGCGTGTACCCCCATAGGCATGGGTAGTAGCTCCCATGGCATTACCCAGTCCAGACTTGATCACTTTGGTGGCGCCAGCCTGACGATACCATTGCTCCATCTTGTCCTGGGCGAATGCCGCGATCTTCTTTTCGTTGTCGCGGTAGCGTGCGGTGATACGAATGACCGGCAGGCCATACGCATCCTTTACCACAGGATCCAGATCGAGATAGTTGTCTTCATAGGGCAGTGTGGTTTTCTGAATATAGGACATATTGCTGCGGTCAGCATTTTGTCGAATAAACGCTTTCCATTGTGAACCCCAATTTGCAGCCTCGCCGAAGGTGCTCATCTTGGCTGCACTGATGGGTTTGCGGTCGGTATGCACCCAAAGATTGGCCCCGCCGATAAAGTCCAGACCAGTGTGATCGAAATTGTCATCCGCCCATTCATCGATGGCCACACCCTGGGCTGGCAGGCCATACCAGTTATGTAAGTCCCGGGGAAACAAGGCGGTGACCGGAGCGCCCTGATGATGACTCAGATAGTGGCTGCCAACCTGTCCACTGTTATTGGCGAGCCCATTCGGATACGCATCGGATTTGGAAAGCAGCAATAGCCGCACATTTTCATAGGCGTAGCTTGCAAGTAATACGATGTCAGCAGGCTGCACGAAGGTTTCTGACCCTTTCACATAGGCAACGCCAGTCGTGCGCCCACTCTTATCTACTAATACTTCTGTGACTCGAGCGAAAGGAACCACATCGAGATTGCCCGTATCCAGCGCCTTGGGAATCGTTGTGAATGCTGTGGAACTCTTCGATTGCACGTGACAACCGCCCTTGTTGCAAAAACCATGGTACTGACAAGGTGGTCGCCCATCGTATAACTCACTGGTGATTGCTGCGGGTCCCTGAAAGGGATTCCAGCCTAACTCCGTTGCCGCCTTACTCATGAGGTCGGTGAACGGAGAACTGCGCAGTGCCCGCATTGGATATTCACGTTGCCGTGGCCCTTCGAAGATATTGCCAGCGCTGTTGATTCGGCCTTGCACATTCCCTGCCTGACCCGAGATACCAACGCTGTATTCCACCTTATCGTAGTAAGGCTCCAACTCGTCGTAACCGAAGGGCCAATCTTCAACCGTGGTACCAGCCGGCAGCCGTGATTGACCGTAGCGGGATTCGGTTGCGCTAACTACCTGAAAGTCCCAGGGGTTAAGACGCCAGCTCTGGGCCCAGTAATGCATGGTGGTGCCACCAACCGCATTCATCATGGGATGACCGCCCTGGCGCGCCACATCGTTGGCACTGGCTCTAACCGTTGGCGCTTCCCTGGCGGCCTTTTGCACAGTCATTGGCCAGTTGCGTTGCATATAACGAATCTCATCTGGCGCAAAGTCTCGCGGATCGAGCCAACCACCCGCTTCCAGACCGATGACTTTGAGTCCAGCACTGGTAAGAGGCAAAGCTGCAACGCCCCCGGCGGCTCCCATGCCGACAATCACCACATCCGTTTTAGGCAAGGTCTCAGTCATGACTGATGTCCTCGCCACTCTCTCGATTCCGGCTATCCGGTTGCTTGGTATAACTGGAATTGTCATAAGCTGACTGATGGGTCGGCACTAGTGAAGCGCCTGCAGCAACATCATCAGCGCTCGCACTCAGACGCACTCCCGGATAGCGCAGCAAATCCCAACCGACGAAATCACGATTACCACCGTAGTAGGGATCGCAGAAAGTACCATCGATGGTATGGCTGCGAACCAGGGAAAAGAATGCGGCGGAGCCTGGCGAGCAACCTGCCACCTCATCATTTTGCAAGGCTGCAACCAGAGAGTCCTGCTGCGATCGCCGCAGTCTGGCAAAGCTATTGTTGTAGTTGCGCTGAGCGAACTCGTTGATGGCGTTTAGACTGACGAAATAGTCCTCACGATACTCTTCATTATGGGAACTCAAAGAGCGATCAATGTAATGTGCCGCTCGCGCCTCACGAGCGCCAGGGCCATTCTCGTCGGTGGGAATAAGTACTTCACAGAGCGCTTCCAGAATCTCCGCCTCCACGGCGGTGAGCACTTCCAGCGCTTCCAGTTCCCGGGCACTGGGCTCTGTCGAGTTAGTTTCTTGAGCGATGATTGTACTGGATGAACCAGCAACCGCAGCGCCTAACAGACCAGCACCTTTGAGCAGACTTCTTCGCGAAGTGTCTGCCGGTGAATCGGGCAATTGCTTGCCAACGTTGTTATTGTTTTCGTTTTTGTTCTCAGGCTTGCTCATTCGCACACCTCTGCAATGATTCTGAGGCTAGCAAAAATCACTGCATGGGTACACTTAGTAAGCAGAGCTTACTGCACCATAAAGACTTCGACGTTCGACAATCCAGGCAATGGCCCATTGTCACCATAAGCCTCTATTGCCACATAGAAAGCAGAACCTGCGGGGAGTTCGCCACTA
>JANQJM010000178.1 GCA_028281635.1 Pseudomonadales bacterium
GCTGACGAAGTCATGAAAGCCCCATCGGTGATGAACAGGTTGGGTACATCATGAGCCTGGCACCATCCATTTAACACGGAAGTCTCAGGATCACGTCCCATGCGCGCCGTACCCATTTCATGAATGCGATTTCCTGGTTTGGACAGATTGGCATTAGAAGTTGTGATGTTGATACAACCGGCTGCCTCAAACATCGCCACCGCATCTTTCACCGCCTCTTCCTGCATGATGCGTTCGTTATCACTGTAAGTGACATTGAAGAGTGCCAGCGGATTACCCCAACGATCCCGTTTAGAGGAGTGGAGAGTAACGCGGTTATCTGGATTCGGCAGTTGTTCGCCAAATGCCAATACGCTCATGCGCCAGGGTCCCGGGCGGCGATGGGCTTCTTTAAACTCACGCCCTATGCCGGCAATCTGGCCACCAGCGTTGCCTAAGGGGCGCGCGCCACCCTGGAAACCAAAACCGCGCTTATAGGGTTTGTCATTTTCAGTCACATTGGCGTAGCGAGGAATGTAGATGCCGCCGCTGGGTCGGCGCCCAAAAGTCGTTTTGTCGTTGAAGCCATTCATAATGCCAGCTACTCCTGCACTGCTGACGTGATCCATTAGATTTCTGCCAACCTGATCAGAACGATTAGCGAGACCGTTGGGGAAAGCCTCTGACTTCGATTGCAGCAGGATCATCGCTGAAGCGATTGCCGAGGCATTCAGGAAAACAATCCTGGAAGTGTAAGTTCGGCGTTCATTGGTTTCGGCATCCACTACCCGTACACCCGTGACGCGATTACTTGCCGCATCATAATCGAGACCCTGCACGATAGCATTGTGCACCATGGTCAGGTTTCCGGTGCGCTCAGCAGCGGGCAGGGTGGCATTGAGTGATGAGAAATATGCCTTGAAGGTACAACCATGATGACAACGATTGCGTGCCTGACAATTGGTGCGCCCAAGTGAGCGCTGTTCCTCCGTAGGATCAGTGAGATGTGCTATACGCGCGGGAATGATCTTGCGCCCATTAAAAGTAGTCTCTACTTTTTGTTTGAATTCGGTTTCCGCGTCAGTCAGCGCAAACGCTGGTTGAAACACACTATCGGGGAGTTGGTCGAGGCCTTCTTCAGTACCTGCAATACCGACAAAGGTTTCCACTTTCTCATACCAGGGGACGATGTCTTCGTAGCGCACCGGCCAGTCCACAGCCACTCCTTCTTCTTTGTTGGCAGTGAAGTCCTGTGGGCCAAGTCGATAGGTTTGTCGGCTCCACATGATGGAACGACCGGCTGTGTGATATCCCCTTAACCAATCGTAAGAGGTACCTTCGGCTTCTTCGTAAGGATGTTCGTCATCCTTTACCCAGAAGTGTTTGGTTGATTCCTTGATCGCATAGGCAACACCGCCATATTGCTTAGGATAGTGCTGCTTAATCTCGTCTTGTGGCACATTATCAAAGTTGGGTGTTTGCCAGGGTGCCAGCTGGTCGGAGTAATCTCGCTCCGGGATAATCTCCGGTCCCCGTTCGAGAACCAGAACCTTTAAACCTCGTTCGGTAAGCTCTTTGGCAGACATGCCGCCGCTCATGCCAGAGCCAACTACGATTGCATCAAAATCTGTCATGGTGATTTCGTCTCCTAGTCCGCTGCTATATCGACACTGGGATCCCAGCGACCCGGTACAGCAACCCACTTAAGTTCCTGCAGTGCGCCTTCTTCTGTAGCGAAATAGGCCTGGGTGATATAGCCCTTGAGTGAGCGGTATCCGGACAATGAGCTATCGCCATCGAAAGCGGCGGCATCCAATACTGTCAGCGCAGCAACAGAACGTGTTTCATCAGCTTCCAGGAAATCGCCCGTAGCAGAGTCCAGTCGTGCTGCGAGCATCTGAATAGCTTCGCGGTGGGTGCTTCGAGTATCGTCGCTGGCCCAATCGGTCATCAGGCCATCGAGATAGCCAGGCACGTTGGCGTCCACAGCTCCGGGTGTTTCTGTTCGCGGGATAATCAGGTCGCTGATTTTAGTGATCAGCGCCATCTCGTTTGCCGTGTAAAAACGGCCCATGCTACCTGCGCTGGTTGCGGTAATGTTCGCTACACCGCCGCAAGAGCTCAGTGCTGCCGCGCCACCTACAGAGACAATCAGTCCCTGCATGAATTCTCTTCTTGTTTTCATAGTTAGTCCTAAAAGGGAGTAGAACTTTCTGTGAGGTATTAGAACCTCAAATTTCTCATGGTGTAAATGCTGTTAGCAACGGAAGCGATGCCATCGCCAGGATTGTCATGCTCGACAATGTAGTGTTTGAAGCCACCTGTTTCTGCCCGAGAAAAGATGTCTGCGAAATCTATCGTTCCGCGGCCAACGTCAGCCATACGTCCATGTGAGTCCATATCTTTCACATGCAACATGGAGAAGCGGCCGGGATGGTTTTCAAAATAGGCGATTGGATCGATTTCGGCATTGGCGAGCCAATACAGATCCAGTTCCATGTCTACCAGATTCGGATCGGTCTCTTCAAGAATGTAGTCGTAAGGAATCAGGCCATTGGTGGTTTCAAATTCGAAACTGTGATTGTGATAGCCGATTTTCAAGCCGGCGCGTTGGCAGGCTTCACCTGCACTGTTCAGTGTTTCGACTAAACGCTGATAGCTATCAAAAGTACGTTCATGCGGAGCCAAAAAGGGAATCACGATGTACTGTTGACCCAGTTCAGCAGCAAAGTCTATTTCACGCTGCAGATCGGCGCGCACCGCTGCCCATTGAATATGGGCGGCGGGGGAGCTTAAGCCATTAGCATCCAATACTCTGCGTACTTCACGAGCGTTGCGATTGAAGTAGCCTGCAAACTCCATTTCCGTGTAACCAAGTTGGGCGACTTTGGCGAGTGTGCCTTCGAAGTCGGCGGCCATTTCCCGTCGTAGTGTGTAGAGCTGTAGACCGACATTTTCGATGCGGCGAGATTGACCCAAAGCGAATGTTGGCAGCAAGGATCCGGCAGAGAGTAGGGCGCCGGACTGCAGAAACTGTCTTCTGCTTCTAACGGTGGTTTTCATGTTAATTCTTCTCCCGAAATTCTGGGACTGTTTAGGCATTGAGCCTAACCGATTTGTCTTGAAGCAGAAAGTGCCCCTTACTCTAAACTGCGCCACACACTGCCATTGTTGGCAGAGGCAACGGCGGTTTCAACAAACTGCACGCCAAGCACTCCCGCTTCCACATCGGGAACCAGAGAGTCGCGACTATCGCCATCACGGGCAGATTCAATTTGATCTGCGAAATCGTTGTAGAGATTGGCAAAGGCTTCCAGAAAACCTTCCGGATGTCCTCCCGGAATTCGAGTGGCAAGGCTCGCGCTCTCAGTGGCGGAAGTACAGCCTGGGGTAATGATCCTGCTTGCTTCTCCCAATGGCGAGAAGCGCAGTTGATTGGGTTGCTCCTGGAACCATTCGAGGCCGGCTTTTTCGCCGTACACTCTCAGACGCAAACCGTTTTCATGGCCAACGGCAACCTGGCTGGCCCAAAGTGCGCCTCTAGCGCCGTTATTGAAATGCATAAGCACTTGCGCGTTGTCGTCCAGTTGTCTGCCGGCAACAAAGGCGTTGAGATCAGCCAGCACACTTTTGACTTTCAATCTGGTAACAAACTCGGTGAGATGAAATGCATGGGTACCTATGTCGCCCAACGATCCGCCGGCTCCGGCTTGAGCTGGATCGGTGCGCCAACTGGCCTGTTTCTGTCCGCTCTCTTCCAGGTTTGTGCTCAACCAATCTTGCGGGTACTCCACCTGCACCACGCGGACGCCGCCTAACTCGCCCTTCGCAATCATATCCCTCGCCTGTCGTACCATGGGATAACCGCTATAGTTATAGGTAACCGCAAACAATTGGCCACTTGATTCCACCAGGGACTGCAATTCTTTTGCGTCTTCCAGGTTCGAGGTCAGGGGTTTGTCACAAATGACATGGATGCCTGCCTCGAGAAAGGCTTTGGCTGGTGCATGATGAAGGTGATTTGGGGTGACGATGGCGACTGCCTCGATGCCGTCCTTCTTCTTGCTCTCTTGCTTGGCCATGGTGACAAAGTCATCGTAGCAACGGCCTGGATCAATACCCAATTGTTCACCGCTTTCCTTGCAGCGTTGCGGATCGCTGCTGAAAGCGCCAGCTACCAGTTCATAGCGACCATCGAGGCGTGCTGCCATTCGATGTACTTCGCCGATAAAGGCGCCAATGCCCCCACCAACCATACCTAATTTTATTTTCGAGTTTTTATTTGCCATAGTGCCTGGGAGGAAAAACCACTAAGTGCCGCAATACTTCGTTAAAAGCTCGCTCAAAGTCGTCACTTACTGTTTGTAAGCTCCTCCTTTTCGCTCGCTTTTGCCTCGTCTTGCAACACTTATTGATTTTTCCTGGTTTAGTCAGTCTTCAATACCGAGTATTTTTCTATTGGTTTGATCGTCGGTGCTCGCATCAGCAAAGTCATCGAAGGCTCTATCTGTAACACGGATTATGTGTTGGTCGATAAATTCTGCGCCTTCGCGTGCACCATCTTCTGGATGTTTTAAACAGCATTCCCATTCCAATACTGCCCAACCCTCAAAGTCATTAGCTGCTAATTTGGAGAAGATACCATTGAAGTCGACCTGGCCATCGCCCAGTGAACGGAAGCGGCCGGCTCTGTCGACCCAGGGTTGGTAACCACCATAGACTCCTTGTTTGGCTGTGGGGTTAAATTCGGCGTCTTTAACGTGCACTAATTTGATTCGGTCTTTGTATTCATCCATAAAAGCCAGATAGTCCAGTTGCTGCAGGATCAGATGGCTGGGATCAAACAAGATGTTGCAGCGCGGGTGGTTGTTGACTCGTTCCAGGAACATTTCAAAGGTCACACCATCATGTAAGTCTTCGCCTGGATGAATCTCAAAACCAATGTCCACGCCTGCGGCGTCAAACGCATCGAGTATGGGATGCCAACGCTTGGCCAACTCATCGAATGCGGCTTCCACTAAGCCCGCAGGTCGCTGCGGCCAGGGATAGAAATAGGGCCAGGCCAGGGCGCCGGGAAAGCTGGCGTGGGTGGTCAAACCCAAATTGCTGGAAGCTTTGGCCGCCAACAGTAATTGGTTGACTGCCCATTCTTGCCGGGCGGCGGGATTTCCCTGAACTTCAGGTGCTGCAAAGCCATCAAACATTTCGTCGTAGGCAGGATGCACGGCAACTAACTGACCCTGCAGATGAGTTGAAAGCTCGGTGATTTCGATCCCCCGATCAGCCAGCATGGCTCGTAAGTCGTCACAGTAACTCTGGCTGGAAGCAGCTGTTTCAAGGTCGATTAAAGAAGACTCCCAGCTGGGAATCTGGATGCCTCTAAATCCTAGGTCCGCTGCCCAACTGGCAATGTTTTCAAGGGAATTGAAGGGTGCCTCATCCCCTACAAATTGAGCTAGGAAGATGGCAGGACCTTTGATGGTTCTCATGGTGTTCTGTCTCTAGGGAACTCTATACACGGAGTATAAACGCTAGACGTGAGCCCAGTCTCTGTCCAATTCCCAAAAGTCCTGGGCGGTCTGATTGTTGCAATCGAATCATTGTTGGACTACTTTCGATGCGGACTTCAGCCAATCTAAACAATTCTTGAATCAGTACAGTGAATTGTAAGTAAGACCAGGTGAGCCACTTAAGCACTTAGGCTTCAAGACGAAGCTCACTGACAATTATCATAGCGGAGAGTAGTCACATTGAACTTCATTAAAAGTCGCCTCAGTCTCATGATGTTTCTGCAGTATGCGGTGTGGGGTGTCTGGCTGCCGGTGTTGGCAACCTACCTGCAATCGCCAGTAGCAGGTGGAGGATTGGGATTTACCTCGGGACAGGTTGGCCTGATCATCGGCGTGGCTGGTTCCATCGGTGCGGTTTCTGCGCCGTTTATTGCTGGGCAGTTTGCCGATCGCTATTTCGCTACAGAAAAGTTCCTTGCGGTATTGCTGGTGGCGGGTGGCATGGTTAAGTTCACCCTGTCCTATCAGCAATCTTTCACTGCCTGGCTGGTGCTGGCTACTCTGTACAGTGTGTTGTACATGCCCACGCTTTCACTGACCAACTCCATGGCCTTTGCTCATCTGCAGAACTCGGAAAGTGAGTTTCCACGCATTCGTGTTTGGGGCACGATTGGTTGGATCGCAGCGAGTTGGTTGTTTCCCATGATCTGGTTGCAGAGCAATCTGGAGTTTCAATTACTGCCACCATTCTTTGTGGGAACAGAGGTGCCCGATGCCACAGCGAGACTGGCTGATACATTAAAGGTATCCGGCTTACTCGCTTTCGTTTACGCAGGTTTCTGTTTTGCGCTGCCACATACGCCACCTAAAAAGGACAGCGTAGAGAAACTCGCCTTCAAGAAAGCATTTAGTCTGTTATCGCACAGATCATTCGCGGTCATAGTTGCCGCCAGTTTGCCTATTGCGGTGATTCATCAGATTTATTTTATGCAGACAGGCCCATTCTTTGAAAATCAGTTGGGCATGTTGGTTACCTACATAGCTCCTGCTATGACCGTGGGTCAGTTCGCTGAGATTGGATTTCTGGCCATCCTGGGTGTCTTACTTCTGCGTCTCGGATTCAAATGGACCATCACCCTGGGCGCACTGGCGTACTTCATGCGTTATGCAATCTGGGGACTGATAAGTTTAGGGGAAGCTTCTGGTCCATCGGTAGATGCGGCTGGGCAGTTTGTCTGGACTACACCCTTAATGATTGGTGTATTCAGTCAAATCCTGCACGGTCTGTGTTATGCCTGTTTCTTTGCTTCCGCCTTCATGTATGTGGATCGGATCGCTGATGATGATATTCGCAATTCCGCCCAGACTGTGTTCGGCATAATTATTTTGGGGTTGGGTCCGATGATAGCTGGCCCCTTCCTTGGCATACTGGGTAGTGTGTTTGGAGAAGCAGGCGTCGTCACCAACTTCGCTGGCATGTGGTTCACGCTGGCCACGATAGCCTTGTTTACCGCAGCGCTTGTGGCATTTGCTTTCAAAGATGAAACCAAAGACGAAACCAAAACCGAAGCATAAAGGGTTGGAATCAAGATGGGTTACTTGTATCTGGGCATAGCGATCATTGCAGAAGTGATTGGGACTTCGGCGCTAAAAGCGTCCAATGGATTCACAGAGACCTTACCCAGCATCATCGTTGTGATCGGCTACAGCGTGGCGTTCTATTTTCTGTCGCTGGTTCTCAAAACCATACCGGTTGGTATTGCCTACGCGATTTGGTCGGGACTGGGGATAGTTCTGATTGCAGTTGTTGGATTAGTTTTCTTTGGGCAGAAACTGGACGTGCCGG
The DNA here is from genome assembly GCA_028281635.1 of Pseudomonadales bacterium. Classification (GTDB taxonomy): domain Bacteria; phylum Pseudomonadota; class Gammaproteobacteria; order Pseudomonadales; family Pseudohongiellaceae; genus UBA9145. Next base: position 7,336 of record JANQJM010000178.1, read on the forward strand.
CACTTATAGGTATGTTTCTGATTATCGTCGGTGTCGTGGTGATGAATGCCTTCTCAAGTTCAATCAGCCATTGAGTGAACTTCATTACTCAAGTTGACTCGCTACTCCTGCTGAGCCATTTGTTTTGACTTGAGGTCGTGTATCTCATCCTCGAGCTCCATAATTTCTTCTTCCAGCTCTTCGATCTCGTCTTCTAACAGTTCCGTGAAATCATCCCCCGGTTCCAGTTTGCGGTTACACCTTTCCACCTGGCCAGGTAGAGTGAACAGATCATACAGCCAACCTAAACCCAAGAGACCGAAGGTGCACAAATAGATACATCCCCACACCGGTTGTCGCAAATAGAACTTGTGAAACCCGAGGACTCCAAACGGGATAGCCATAAGATAGGCTACCCAAACACTACGTTCTGTATACATGAGCATCTCCAACTCGGTAGCCGAGTGTGCATAAGGAAAGGAGCCTGAGAGCAAAACAACGCTCTATGGTCTCTCCAGCTCCAATGGTCAGATTCTACAGACGATTCCACATCTGCGGTAATGCCGCAGCTTCTAATTCTTCTCTTGCCCGCAACAACTGTTCCCGGAGTTGCTGTACGATCTCTGGATATTCTCTGGTATAGCTATAGGTTTCGCTGGGATCCGTTTGCAAGTCAAACAGTAAACCATTGGGGCCGTAGTAGGTTGAATGTTCAAGGCTATTGTGTGCTGCGCGATAGCGGGTTTCCACAACCAGTTTCCAACGTCCACTGCGCACTCCAACGATGCGATCATTGTTGAACAAGAATAAGGCGTCGTGAGGCGAACCGCCATTGCCTGTTAGCAAAGGCAATATGTCTTTGCCGTCGATGGAGCGATCCGAAGGAAGGTTTCCGCCAGCGAGATTTATCAATGTCGGGAAAATGTCGATATTCATCGCTGGCTCGTCGGACACAACTCCGGCGGGTATTGTTCCTGGCCAAGAGGCGATAAAGGGAACCCGTTGTCCTCCTTCCCAGGAGGAGCCCTTGCGATTGCGATAGATGCCTGAGCTGCCTTCGAACCAGGGGCCGTTGTCGGAGGTGAATACTATTAGGGTGTTGTCGGTGAGATTCAGTTCATCTAGTTTTTCGACTATGGCTCCCATACTCCAATCGATAGTTTCCACCACATCACCATAGAGTCCGGCGTCCGAGCGGCCATCGAAGCGTGGCGACACGAACAGCGGAACATGGGGAAACGAATGGGGAATATAAAGGAAGAAAGGGTTGTCCTGGTTTTCTTCGATGAATCGCAAGGCTTCTGCCGTGTAGCGTTCGGTGAGGGTGGTCTGATCAACCGGATCTTCAATCATCTGCTCGTCGCGATAGAGCTCTAACGGCGTCATGTCGTTGCTATGCAGGACACCGTAGAATTCATCGAATCCGCTATCGGTTGGCGACCACTCCAATCGACTACCCAGATGCCACTTGCCGAACAGGGCGCTGCGATAGCCCAGGGGCTTTAGTGCCTCGGCAATGGTTATTTCCTCAGCGGCGAGATGGACTTCATTGGTGGGGCGGGCAACATCGGAAACCAGATCCAGTCGAATAGGATAGCGGCCGGTTAGCAAACCACCCCGAGCGGCGGTACAAACGTTGGCGCTGGAATAAAAACTGTCCAGTCGCGCGCCGTTTAGCGCCAGTTTGTCCAGATTGGGCGTTTTGATCAGGCGTGATCCGTAGATGCCCAAATCGCCATAGCCCAGGTCATCGGCCATAACTACGATGAAATTGGGTTGCCTGCTTTGGGCCTGGGACGCATTGTTCGCAAAAAATGTAAATCCAATCAGAATTAATGAAATCGCAATCGTGTGCTTTTTGGCTGCTAAGAAATTTGGCATGGATGGAGTAAACTCTGTTTGCTCGGACATTTGCCCTTATTGTTATGTTTATGTTCGGATGTTAAGTAAGTAAAGGGCCTGTTACCAGACCCGGAATAGAATAAAATCAGGGATAGCAGGTTTCGCGCAAAACTCCAAAGCAAGAGTAGCCCTTCATCAGTACTTCGAAAACAACAGTCAATCTGGTGGCAGACATAGGTGGCACCCACATTCGCCTGGCGCAATGCCAGGGGGAAACTGTGTTAGCGATCGAAAAGTACCGCTGTGAAGATTTTTCCGGACTGCCGGAGGTCATTGATCACTACTTGCGTTCCCATTCCTTGTCCTCCATAAACGAGGCTTGTTTAGCGGTCGCGGCACCACTGGGTAGCGATGAGATATTGATGACTAATAGTGCCTGGCGATTCTCCGTTGGCGCTGTAAGAAAACAATTTGAATTGGAGCGGCTGGAAGTTATCAATGATTTTGAGGCAATCGCTCACGCCATACCAAGACTTACTCCCAGCGATCGCATCAAGATTGGCGGTGGAGAAGCTGATGAGCAGGGGAATATTGCAGTACTGGGTCCAGGTACGGGGCTGGGAGTAAAGCACTTAACCCGCAGTGGTGAGAGTTGGAAAGTGTTGGCAGGAGAAGGTGGTCACGTGGATTTTGCGCCGGTTGATGACAATGATCTTCATCTTTGGCGCTTCCTGCAGGCAAAGGAACAACCTGTCGCTATTGAAGAAATCTTGTCGGGCAGGGGGCTGGTTAATATCTATCAGTCGATAGTCGCTCGCAAAAACATCAAGCCGAAATTTGAAGATGCTGAGGTTGTGCTACGAGAAGGCCTTTCGAAAACATCCAGTGAGTGCACGGAAGCCCTGCATCAGTTTATGAATATACTGGGTTCATTTGCGGGAAATCTGGCGCTAAACCTCAATACCAAAGGTGGAGTTTATCTCTGCGGTGGTGTGGTTTCCCGCCTTAGAAATTTTATTCAAGCCACCGCTTTTCGCGACCGCTTTGAAGCCAAGGGTCGTTTTCGATTCTATGTCGTGGATATCCCGGTGTTTTTGATTACAGAAGAAGAGCCGGGATTGTTGGGGGCTGCAGTATTTCTTGAAGAGAGTCGCTGAGACGACCTAACGCCGATTACCAGTAACGGTGTAGTTGCCAAACTGCGTAAACAGCGTGCCTGCCAATTGGTCACCATCCACCGTGCCATTGAAATTGACTCGTGTGTCTCCTCCGGCGGCAGAATCGGGGTTAGCCATGCTGCTGGACCAGGAAACACGGCTGCCTGACAACTCAAGTTCTTCCACCGTCAGTTCGAACTCACCAGTCATAACCAGCGATGTATCGCCGATGGTCCAGATAGATTCCTGAATAGCACCTCCGCCTTCCAAGGTGATACTCCATTCGCCAACACTGACAGACTGAATATCACAGGCGAGCAGCAAACAGCAGAAAACTGCGAAGGAAATATCTCTAAAGCGGCGCATAAACCTATAGCAAGCTAGGACTTCTTTTTGAACAACTTGGACCAGAACAACAGTTCGAACAGGCAGCCGACAAGTAAAAGAAACATAAGGCCAGTGATGTTTCCGATTGCATAGAACAAGATCGCAGCAATCAGGAATAATAGAATAGTTGTGCCTCTAGCATTTATAGCCATTCATACCTCTGCAGCCACTAACAATTCATTAAGCCATAGCGGCTCCGCTTACTCATCGTCATCGATAGCCACTATTGCAGTGCCATCACCATTCAGGCCTTCGACTTCGTACCGGCGCCACCCGGCAAGGATGCCAAGCAAGCCGTGATTACCTTCGTGACAGGCATACTCGTAGATTGGATCTTCGATACGTCGCAAGGGAAACCTGGCAGACCAGCTTTCATCCCAGGAACGTGGATCGTTGACAGTAAAGTCATATTCGAGCGTGTTTCCATCAAGGCGTCGAATACGTTCCATGACAGTGGCCTCAGTAGATAAGCCTCTTGGATTATCATCGTAATAGAAGCCGTTGGTGTGGATGATGAGAGTATCTCCCTCCCAACTTGCTATTGAGTCTCCATCCCAGCGACGGATATTGCGAGTTTGATGTTGGTCGGCAAACGGAATGATACGTGCTCGGTGCACCATCTCATTCAGGATCATCACGTAATCGTCTGTCTGCACAATCTGAATGTTGTTGTTATAGGAACCTGGCACCAGTGGCGGCCCGGCGCCATTGCTGCGTAAACAGCGGTCCGCCAGAGTACGAGCTTCCGGGCCGATACTCTGTCGTCGATTCTCGGACCGTATGCGAGCTCGCTCCTGACCAGTTGCATTCAGTGCAGGAACGCGACCATTGGGAGGATCGTAAACCAGGGAAGTACGACGATCGGCAATGGTTTCAATGCCCCGTTCATACCAGAATTCATTGTAGGAGATCACACCCGGTGGGTAACCGGCACCACCTACCGAGTCGATGATCAAATCCCGATTCTGTCGACGGTTTTCGTAGGCTTGCCACTCTTGTGCTTCTTGGGCGGTTAGCACTTCCTTGTCTGCTAATTCAGCGGGACGGTTCAGCGGTGTCAGAGTTCTATAGGTGTATATCCCCTGCAGATCGGGTACGCCGGACGCGGTGCGTGGAATATTGTCGGATTGCGCCGAACTAATGATTGGCAGCAGCAGGCCTGCAGCCAGAATCAGGATTAGCACCAGAGAATAGGGGCGTTGCGCTGAGACGGCCATGGAAACCTCCCTTCTTGTGTGTATTTGGGGGTAGTTCTAGAACAGAGTCTAGTGCCAGCGCGCGGCTATTTCCAGCTTAGTTAAACAGCGTAAAAAGAGCCAGAACCAGGAATGGTGAGGAGACAACGCCCACAAACTTTAGCAATGCGGCATAGTTAAACGGCCACACCTGCATCGCACGGGCTGTGGCTTTCAAGGATTCAAGCGCCAGGATGTCTTCATTGCTACCCCTGCTTACCAGGTCATCTCCGAGATTGGCCCGCAGGGCGCGATAGCGATCATTGATAGAGTGCAAAAACCTGTCCTGAGCTTCTCGCATGCGGAAAGAAGTTGCATAAAGAGGCAGGAAGAAAGCAATACTGATAATCACCACATAGGAGCCAAGTAGAGCGAAGTTATAGATGCTGAGTAATTCTGTGCCGAAATTGACCGTGTTGGATATTACGGTGAGTGCTGCGATAACCCCGAAGATCAATAGACCAAGATAGAGTTTTGCCGATTGTGCTTCCAGCGCACCCAATCCTCCGCAGCCATCGGTATGAAAGGGCTGAATATTTACTTTGAAACTGAACAGTGTGCGCAGCACCAAATAGGCAAGGTGCAGTCGCAGGGTAAGATAACTTAACAAGTAATAAAGGAAGAAAGAATGAATCGGAATAACCAGTCCCGCATTGTAAGTGGAGATATCGAACCAGGCACCGGGTGATTGAATCACTGTCAACGAGAGCAGGGCTGCAGCGAAGCCACAAACATGAGGCAGGAACACGACAAAGCGACTGCTAAGACGGGTTTTCGTGTAACGTCTTACTTTCTTCCAATCGTCCTCGCTCGCCTGCAATACACCACTATCCACCAATTGCCGGAGTGTATTGGGAAACGAACCAAAATAGGCACCAGCAATATAAATCAGTGTGGCAAAGGCGAGGAAAAACTGATTCCACCAGCCAATATCATGGAAGAGATCCAAGGAGAGTTCAGGATTGATTAGCGTGCCTTCCATTGCTGCGATCAAAGCCGCAGAAAAGCTCGTGCTAGCGGCAAACACCGCGGCGGTAGTAGGAGAGGCGATAGCAAACCGGCCTAGTAAGGTGCCTAAGCGGTCACCATGGATCAGACAGAATAAGTCGATAGGGGAATCGGGGTAACGTCTGTCATGTGCCAGCGAATCACTCATCGTTGCAGGTGCTTAGTCTTCTCAAATGCAGTACCAGGCTAAATGTTACCATGGCCGAGTTTTCGAAGGCTGCAATGATTTTACTAACAGCTATTGGATGATCGCGTTTCATGAAGTTATCGTTATACTTCATAGCGCCAGCTATCCGTTGCATCTCTATCCTTACGTTTGACAATAGGAACAGCCCCTAATGACAGATTTTCTGCTTCTTGCATTCATTTTTTTAAGTGCTGGAATAGCAATGGTCCCCATTGCTTCCAAACTTAAGTTGGGCTCGGTCCTCGGCTATTTACTCGCTGGCATTGCCATCAGTCCGTTATTGGCAATATTGCACGTGGATGTCATTTCAATTCAGCATTTCGCTGAATTTGGTGTGGTCATGATGCTATTCCTGGTTGGTCTGGAGCTTGAGCCCCACATGCTTTGGGAGATGCGTTCGCGGCTGCTGGGATTGGGTGGGCTGCAGGTAGCGGTAACCGTCGTCGCGGTAGCGGCAATTGCCACAGCGTTGGGACAACCCTGGTCCATTGCCTTAGCCATTGGTCTGGTGCTCTCTCTTTCTTCAACTGCCATTGTGTTACAAACCCTGAACGAACGTGGCTTGATGCGTTCGGATGGTGGGCAATCGAGCTTTTCTGTACTGCTGTTTCAAGACATCGCGGTTATTCCGATGCTGGCATTGATGCCTTTGTTGGCCATGCCAGAGTTGATGGGTTCGGGTGCGGAGATGGTTTCTGCGGCTGATGCCGGTCATGAAGCAGCCGGTGACCACGGCGAGAGTAGTTTCAGTCTGGTAGCTGGCCTACCGGGATGGCAAGCTACTTTGATAACTATCGGTGCTATTGCCTTCGTAGTGGTAGGAGGTAGTCAATTAACACGGCCACTGTTTCGCTTTATTTCCATGGCGCACTTGCGTGAGTTGTTTACCGCGACAGCGTTGCTAATCGTTATCGGTATCGCGTTATTGATGACGCTGGTTGGGTTGTCGCCTGCTTTGGGAACCTTTATGGCGGGGGTAGTGCTTGCCAACAGCGAGTATCGTCATGAACTGGAATCAGATATTGATCCATTCAGAGGGCTCTTATTGGGCCTGTTCTTCATGACTGTCGGTGCCAGTATTGATTTTCAATTGCTCTCGAATAACGCGGTCGAAATCTTATTAATGACGGGCGGTCTGATTCTACTTAAGGTTATTATATTGCTGGTCTTGGCCATCAAGTTCAGTTTACAGGGTGCCGACCGTTGGTTATTTTCGTTGGGGCTCGCCCAGGCCGGTGAATTCGGTTTCGTACTATTATCCTATACTGTTGGGTTGTCGGTGATACCGACCGCATTGGCCGATCAGCTGCTACTGGTGGTTGCTCTATCCATGTTGCTGACACCACTGCTATTTCTGTTGTTTGATCGAGTGATAGCGCCGCGATTCTCCAAACAGGATGAGCGTGAGGCAGATACCATCGATGCCAAACGCAAAGTCATTATCGCTGGGCATGGTCGTGTCGGTGGCATTATCAATCGGATGCTGCGTTTAAAAGGCTATGAAGCAACGGTGATCGACTATAGTTCGGAACAACTGGAGATTCTGCGTACTTATAATATTCAGGTGTACTTTGGTGACGCAACTCGCCCCGATTTATTGCATGCTGCGGGCATCGATGAAGCGTCAGTTTTTGTGATTGCCATCGATAATAAAGAACAAATAACCAATCTGGCTAAATATGTGATGGAGGCCCATCCTCATGTAAAAGTCATCGCCCGGGCAAAAGATCGCCATCATGTTTACGATCTCTGGTTTGCTGGTTGTCGGGAGATTATTCGTGAGTCTTACGACAGCTCACTTAGAATGGGGAGAGTGGTTCTGGAAAATCTGGGCCACTCTTTAGAAGAAGCCACCGACTATATAGCGAGTTTCACTAAGACGGATCGTCGCTTCATGCGCGAGATGGCGGATGTTTATGATCCTGCCATTCCTGCACACAAAAACCCCAAGTACGTTGCAAAGGCGCTGGAAGTGAACAAGGCCTGGCAGGATCAGTTTCATAAGCAGAACAAAGAAGATGAGGAAGCATCCATCTCCTTTGTCGAGCTTAAGGAATAGCTATACTCTCCAGCTTAGGCGCTGGATGCGGAGAGGCTTTGACCAGAAGTCTCCGTCAGCATCCAGACACAGATCAGGGACGCCAGGGAAGCCACTGCCATATAGACCGATACCCAGATGATAGCGTATTCAGTCCATAGGATAGTTGCTATGGTTGGTGCAAACGCACCACCTACAATAGCACCAATCTGATAGCCCAGTGATGCCCCGGAGTAGCGCACTTCAGTGCTGAACAGTTCTGTATAGAACGCCGCCTGGGGACCATACATCATGCCCAGAGCGCCCAGGCCACCCGATACGCCGATAACCACGAGTATGAAGTTACCGGTGTCCACCAATGGGAAAAGTACGAATGACCACAGCCCCATTAGCACCGCACCCATCATGAAGATTCCCCGACGCCCATTGCGATCAGAATAGGCGGACGCCCAGGTTTGAAATGGGATTTGAACTGCCGAAGCGATAAGCACTGCCGCCAACATACTATCTCGACTCATGGCAGCACCGTTGGGATCTGACCCGTAGGCGAGAATGAATCCAATCAAGATATAGAAACACACCTGAATCGAAAGAAAAGCGCCTGCTGCCAGGGCAATGGTTTTCGGGTACTTTGCTAAGGCTTCAATAACAGGTGAACGTCTGACCACTGGCGTTTCTGGATCATCGGCATGATGCGCTTCTCGCACCATCTCCAACTCCTTGAATGCTTCCGTTTCTTCCAGGTGCAATTGGATATACATGCTGATGCCGATTAAAAGAACACTGGCTAGAAAAGGAACGCGCCATCCCCAGCTCATGAAAGCCTCGTCGGAAACCGTTGCGCTGATGCCAATGAATGCGAGGTTAGCCAGGATCACGCCGACTGGAGCACCCGCCTGGGCAAACGATCCCCAGAATCCACGTTTGTCCGCTGGAGCGCTTTCTGTGACCAGCAACATGGCGCCGCCCCATTGACCACCGATGGCCAGCCCCTGAGCAAAGCGCAGGACAGAAAGAATGACTGGAGCCGCGATACCGATACTGGCATAGGTTGGCATTAGACCAATCATGGTTGAAGCAACCCCCATCAACACCAAAGCCAGCACCAGCGTACGCTTACGGCCGATGCGGTCACCGAAGTGACCAAACAGGATGCCGCCCACCGGGCGTGCGATAAAGCCAAAGGCGAAGGTGCTGAAAGACAAAATCAGGCCCACGGTTGGAGTGCTTTCCGGAAAGAACAGGGCGGGGAACACCAGGGCCGCTGCCGTGGCATAGATAAAGAAGTCGTACCACTCAATACTGGTGCCTGCCAGCGCTGTGAACGCCACGGTCCGCATATTGGACTTCAGATGAGATTCAGCTTCTTCTAGCTGGGGTGAACTGCTATCGACTTCGCTAGTCATGGGCGCTCCCGTTTATTCTGCATTTGTTATGGGCCAGCCTCCGCAGTCTTCCGCGGAGCCAGCATCAAGCACGGGGCTAGTGTACTCTGGCTTGCAAAGCCTTGTCCAAGCATGGAAACTGCCGGCAGCAGTGCATTTTGGACTTATTGGGGAGAATTAAAGGTGGTTTCTGAAAATACCGAGGCGTATGCGGTAGAGAATCTGTTTTCTGTTGCTGGCAAAACGGTGGTGATCACAGGAGGTACTTCGGGCCTCGGGCTGATCATGGCAGAAGGCTTGTTAAAAAATGGCGCTAAGCTGGTTGTAGCGTCCCGCAAGCAGGAGGCCTGCGATACCGCAGTCGAATCACTTTCACCACTAGGCAACATCAAGGCCATCGCCGCAGATATCTCCAATGCTGAAGGTCGTCACAAACTGCGGGATTTCGTTGAAACCGAGTGCGGTGCCATCAATGTCTTGATTAACAATGCAGGCACCAACTATGCGGCGCAACTGGAAGACTATCCCGATGCTGGATTCGAAAAAGTAATTAATACCAATCTTTCCGCAGTATTTTCGTTAACCAGAGACCTGACGCCTTATCTGGAAAAGGCAGCTTCCGCCGATGATCCGTCCCGGGTCATAAATATAGGCTCAATGGATGGACTGCATGTGCCCATCGTGCAGCGGGTGCCAACCTTTGCCTACTCAGCCAGTAAAGCCGGCTTGCATCACCTGACTCGCGCGCTGGCAGTGCATATGGCGCCAAAACACATCACCGTAAACGCGGTCGCACCCGGCTTCTTCGCCAGCAAAATGACCGACTATATTTTCGATCACTATCTTGATGACATTGAAGCAGACTGTCCGTTGAAGCGAATCGGTAAGCCAGAAGAGATTGTCGGTATCGTAACCTACTTGATGTCTGCGGCCGGTGCTTACACCAATGGCACCACCATACCCGTCGATGGCGGAACCAATATCTCCAAAGGCCATCGAGACTGGATGGAAGAATAATTTGTGACGGTTGCGGCTTCACTAAAATACCAAGTCAAAGCGCGACCGGTTTGGATGCAGGGGTTGTTTGTATTTTGTCTCTATATGACTTTCATCTATCTGCCCTGGGACATCTTCATAAAGCCTTTAGCGGAAGATCAGGAAGTCTGGTTCGGCATTCTCTTTACTGGCTGGGCGGCGAAATTCGGAGCGCTTTTGCACTGGTTTGTTTACGGCGCTGGAAGTTACGGCTATTGGAAAATGAAGTCGTGGATGCGAATAGGATCGGTACTTTATCTGCTTCAGATCGCTATCGGCATGTTTGTCTGGAGTATGCTTGATGAAAGAGGCGGTGGCTTGTTATTTGCTTTAGGCCCTGCAACATTTTTCGCTGCGCTAGCATTCTTGAGTTGGCGAGCCAAAGCCCATTTTGTGAATTAACTTTAGAGCCCAACTACGTGCACAATTTTTCGAAACGATTCGGTCGCAAAAGTGATTGTCAAAGTCACTGATATGGCAGCCAGGCTAATTATTGTTCCCCAGACTATGGAGCCGAAGCTCCAGCCTTCGTCAGCAATAATCAGGATTAGCGAACACAGAAGCAGAAGACTTCCAGAACACTGATAGCAAAGCTTTCGCAATGCTGATTGTTTAGAAGCTTCACAAAGTAGCTTACGGGGTCTGGATTGCGTCATGGCAAGCATTACGAATCCAATGTAAGCCAAAACGAAACCGCCGAGAGTGATCATTGCGTAACTCAGATACCGACTTCGGTGCCAATTTGATCTATTTCTTGGCACGGACTTGCTTCTGTCGGTGATATTTTGCTTGCGCGTGTTTGAGCAAGTCTCCGCATTACCGCGTAAGCGAGCAAGGCATTGGCTAACAGCACTAAATCGATTCCTGCCACTGCCCAAAGCCCATCGCTGAATGCGGAAAGCAGGTGGTCACCTGTGGTAATCCAGTTCAAAAGCACTGCCACTACACTGAATGCAGCGATAGTGCCGCACTGTTCGACCCAGGCATTGGTTTTGGGGGCGCTACGCATCCCCGCGTGCGCTGCTGTAGCGATCCAGGATAGGAAGAAGATCCAAAGCTCGAGATCACTGCGGGACTGGCCCATTAAATGAGCATCTGCAGGTAACAGGCGGTTGGCAATAAGGAAAGCCAGCGTCGCAATAATAATTCCAGTGATGGAAGCGATTGCCAGGCTCTCGACTATGCGCACGCCACTCTTACCCTCTAATTCGTGTTGTTTGCGACGCGTTTCGAACCAAATCACAAACCCAGACCCAATTAATGCGCAGCCAGCCAGGCCAAGCAGGAAGTAAACCCAGCGCAAGGTCCAGTGGTCGAACTGAATAAAATGGAAGCCGGCAATCCATCGTTGCGCTGCCATCACTGGTTCTGACTCGTGCACGGTGTAGATTTCACCGCTATCACCATCAAAGGATACAAGATCTAAATTGAGGGGAACCGCATCATCACGATTGCGGCGCATTTCAATGGTGGCATTCGCATCCGACTGGTTCCAAATTCGGGCGTAGTAAACTTCACTACCATTCCAAATAGCCTCGGCTTGAGCGCGCAAAGTTTCGAAAGAAACCAGCTCACCGCCCGGTTCATTTGCCACTTGCTGTACGAAATCGCCAAACGCTTCGTTGGTAAAGTTGGAGCTGTCACCGCTATAGGTTCTCTCCATAACACCAGGCAAGTAGATCGACATGAATATAATCAATCCTGACAAGGTGATCATTATGTGAAAAGGCAGACCTAAAACACCCATCACATTGTGTAAGTCCAAACTGCTGCGTGAAAGTTTCTTTTCCGCACGAAAAGTAAAAAAGTCGATGAATATTTTCTTGTGGATAATGACACCAGAAACTAACAGCATCATCATTGCCATCGCGGCTAAACCTACCAGCCAGTATCCAATTGAGTTCCAGCGCAACATCAGACTGAAATGAAAAGGAAAGAAGAATCCCGTGGCACCAAGGGTTTCTCCTCCTTCTACCACTTCCATTGTGTTTGGATCCAGGTGCACGCGATGAAAAATTTCTGGTCCCTGGTAGTACATACGAATGATCGGTTCGCGCTCAGACGGCATCAAAAATTGCCAACGTGATGAGTCAGCTGGAACAAAGTCCGCCGCCGCGTCGCGGATATCATCCATAGAGATATAGGAATCTGGCATTAGAATGCGAGTTTCCGGCATCATCCAGCGGTCGATCTCTCGATCAAAAACACTTAAGGTCCCCATCCAAAAGATGGTGAATAACAAGGAACCGATTAACAACCCGCTCCAGGTATGCAGCCAGGTAAGAGAGCTACGCAGTGAATCCAGCATTAGAGGGGAGCTCCTGTGGCCAAAGATTGGCTTAAGCCGTAACAGACTAAGGCGCCACCAGGGATGGTAATCCACAGTCGCAGCAAACTGCGATCAGCAAATGCCCAGAGAATGACAAAGGTATAGAGAAGGAATCCCAGCATTGCGCTGAGGGCCGCAGCTTCACTTCGAATCATGATATTGGTCAGAACAAGCCCCAGGAGTCCGGCGACTTCCACCGTAAAGAAATAACCCAATACCGCTGCCAGCATCAGTCTTTGGAAATACTCTATTGGATTGACTGCGGTGGAGATGGCAGCTCGCCCTTTAGGTTTAACCGTTGTCATCACTTCTTTCCCTTACTAGGGGTTACCCGACGGAGTTTGGTTCCCTAACCGCAACGCTGATTAGACTACGAAATCCATAATATTGCGAATAATTCTCATTTGCAACTGCGTGAGCATGAGATTAACATTGCATATCCCGGGTTCTAAAGCCCAAGTCACTGAAATAGCAATAACAAGTTTGGGTAAGTTGCAGTCCAGATGAACAGCCAGAGCGTAGCTGAATCCCCGACAATCAGACTGGATTCAGAAAAATCATCCGACGGCAGGTCGAAGCGTGGACTGCCGTGGTTTAAATGGCATGCCTGGCTGGGCTATAAGCTCAGTATTCTGATGTTCGTTATCTGCCTCACTGGAACCATCGCAACTGTGTCCGACGAGTTGGACTGGCTGGTCAATCCAATGTTGAGAGTAGAGGCAGTTGATACGCCATACCAGTGGCAGGCTATGTATCAAAACTTTCAAGAACGGTATCCAGGAAGTTCTTTAACGTATATCGATGCTCCGCGCTATGCGAATTACGCAGCCGTTGGATTGATGACCACGGCGGAGGGGGTTACCCGCAGGGTCTTTTTTAACCAGTACACGGGAGAAGTAACTGGCGATTTGCCCTGGGCCGCGAGCGTACAACGCTTCCTGCGAGATTTGCATCGCTTTCTTTTGTTTCCCATAAGCCTGGGCGCTTACATGGTGAGTTTTTTTGGCTTCATTCTGCTCGCTTCTGTGGTAACTGCTCTGTTTGTTTACAAGAAATGGTGGCGTGGTTTCTTCAAGCTGAGACTTGATAAAGGCAAACGCATTCTCTATGGCGATCTTCACCGCTTACTGGGAGTTTGGTCTTTGTGGTTTCTTTTTATTATTGCCCTTACCAGTGTCTGGTATTTTGTCGAAAGAGCTGCTCGTGATTCTGGTTATTGGTTTGTGGAACCGGTTAATGCAGTAAGACTTGCCGCACCAGAGAATTATTCCTCTTCAGACTTCATCACCCTGGATGAGGCCGTGGCTGCAGCAAAAACTGCGATTCCCGAATTAAGAGTCAGATATCTAAATGTGCCTAGGCAATTAGGAGATAGGATTTCTCCCTATCTGATCGCTGGTCAGGCAACTGCTATTTTGGTCCGTGCCAATGCCAATCAGGTTTGGGTTGATCCATTTACTGGAGACGTTCTCCAGTATCATCGTGCGGATGACTCCCCAATCGGTAGACGAATCATCGAGAGTATGGATCCGCTACATTTTGGAAATTTCGCCGGCTTAACAAGTAAGTTGGTATATCTATTTTTTGGTTTAGCCACACTTGCCATGTCGGTTACTGGTGGTTGGATGTGGCTACGCAGAAATCATTCCCTGCAGCAGCGCGGGCTGAATTTTTCTTTCATGGGCTGGTGGAAGCACACTTCGCTTTTCATTGTCATGATAGGGCTGAGCTGGGGTCTCTACAAAATCTTTACCTTTGGTAATCTGTTTGCATAGGTAGTGCCAGTGACATTGGTTCAATCTAAGGTTGGCGGTTCTGAAAAAGTAAAGAGAAGACGAGAACCGACACCGCGACGCAAGCTGTTCTATCTCCATTCCTGGCTGGGATTCAACCTTGCCATCTTCATGACGCTGGTTTGTTTGACGGGCACGTTAGCGGTCATAGCTGATGAAATCGATTGGTTGCTAGAGAGCGAACTGCGCGCCACTCCCGATGGCGACAAAGTGAGTTGGGGAGATATGGAGCGAGCCATTCGAGATTACGCGCCGACCGATACCCTCATCATGTTGAGTGCTGGAGAGCAGGATTATTTCGCCTATCGCGCTTTAATGCAGAATCTGGCAGGCAAGACATACTATTTGTATGTGAACCAGTGGAATGGGGAGATTACGGGTACCACTTCATCCTTAACCGTTCAGCGCTTTCTGCGAGACCTGCATCGGTATCTATTTATGCCAGCGATTATTGGCTTGCCTTTGGTAACAACAATGGCTGTAGTGCTTCTAATCTCGCTTTACACTGGATTAAAGACGACACGTAACTGGGGGACGGTTGCGACGCGCGTTCGTTTTAACAAAGGCTTTCGAGTAGCAGTTGGAGATTTTCACAAAGCTATCGGCTTATGGGGTAGTTGGTTTCTAATTCTTATTGTCGTTACTAGCTTTTGGTATTTTGCTGAACTCAGCGCTGCCGCTTTTGGCGGAGTAAGGTTTGAACCCGCACGACCGGCAGTTTCCGCGGAGCGCGCAGCAGAGTTCGGAGTTGTCGCAAAAGACGCCGATTCCGATACTTTAGTAGAAGCTGCAATGGCTGTTATGCCTGGAT
The DNA here is from genome assembly GCA_028281635.1 of Pseudomonadales bacterium. Taxonomy (GTDB): domain Bacteria; phylum Pseudomonadota; class Gammaproteobacteria; order Pseudomonadales; family Pseudohongiellaceae; genus UBA9145. Next base: position 22,522 of record JANQJM010000178.1, read on the forward strand.
TCGTGCCCACTGAAATTCAGTATGCAACCCGACCTGGGTTGGCAGTCACCGTTTTGGGGAAGAGGGGCGATTGGTTGGTGAGGCAACGAGCTAATCGTGTTTTTCTGGACCCGGTTGATGCCAGTGTCATCAAGGCGCAACGATCAACTGAAATCGGTTGGGTCGCCTACCTTAATGAAACAGCTGATCCGCTACACTTTGGTTCATTTAATCTGCTGTCAGTGAAACTAGTCTGGTTTGTTTTCGGCATGGGACTGGTGCTGATGTCAGTGACTGGCGTTTATCTGACCTGGAAACGCGTTAAATCGGCAACTCCCTCGTTCTATCAGCTAGCCAACATTCCAGTGCTAATTCTTGCAACGGTATTTGGTGTTCCCTATGTGAGCCGATACTTAAGCTCCGGCTTACCTGAGCAAGAAGTCATGCTGTCTCCGCAAGTTGAAGCTGGGATCAATATGAGAATGCTGGCAGGACTCGATGCTCACAATGAACCGAGCGGAGAAATACGAATTCTGGCATCGACGGAAGAGGGCAGGTTAAACCTGTTATCTGCCACACTTGCCTATTCAGGCAACCCAGGTTTCGAACAAAATCTCCGGCCTGGATCCTTAAGTTCTTATGTAGTATTTCGCGGGCTGCTGCCTGCGGAAGAACTCTCTAATACAGATAAGCTCACCGTGACTTTAAACTTCGCTTCTGGCGAAGAGATAATCACAGACTGGAACTTTAAACAGGAAATCACCGCGGCATTAAACAGCGAAAACGTTGATATTTCAGTTGCCTTAAACTGAGAGGAAAAAATGGGGCGGTACTTTCTCAAATGAGCCTCAACAAAGTACCGCCCCAACCCACTTCCTAGATTTACAAGCGCTCTAGAAAATTCAGCAATAATTCTTCTGATAAAAAGGGCCAGGGTACTTCGATGTTCTATCCCTTTTGAACCCATCGATGATATCTGGCGCGGTGCTCAGGTGGCCTTAAGGTGATACCGTGATTGGTTCATAGCCCTCGAAGTACCCTGGCCCTTTTTATCAGTTCTTTTACTACTCCAGCCACTCCTTGTATCTCGCTTCACATTGACAGATATGACAGCGGCAATTTGGATGATCGATATGTCGTGCACCCGCTAGATATTGCTCACGATGAAACTGAAATATCCTGTAGCGTCGGTAGAAAATCGCTGCTACCAGGAAGGCTGCAATCAGCAGTGCGGGTATGGTGGTGGCCGTTGCCACTAATAATTGCCAGGTCAATTTATTTCGCTCTTGTGTTCGAAATTGAGCCTTCTCTCGGGTAAGGGTCGACGACTCGTTACTATATTCTAAAATGTAATGATAATCGTTCTCATTTGCAATTAGCAAGCGGTAGTTGGATTGGCACCTAATTATCAGGGAGAGCGTAGAGGATTTAGGCCCGGAATCGGCCGAAGGCCCGTTTATCAGTTCAAATCAGGCTCAGATGCAATACGACGGCGAAGATCGCCAGCAATTGCAAAGTATTAATGATCTCTGAGCGGCGGTGGAGGCGATTGAAAATTGAATTGGCTGTTGCGTCGCCAGCTTTTACTGCGTCCCGATGCTGATTAATGGCTGGCATTAGAGCCTGGCGACAATAGGCGGCGGAGGATGACACTAGCGCTAGCAAAGTGGCATTGAGTGGCCAAGTTGCGAATATCAGCAGGGCTGCAAGCAGACTCGTTACGATAACGATCAAGTAGTACCAGGGGAAGACTGCACGTACGAAGCGCCCAGCAGTCTCTGGCTCAAGCTTGATGAAGATCAGTGGCGCGATTACCAGAGTGAAAAATGACATGGCACCAGCCAGCATGGCTACCAAAACCGATCCGATTGAGACAAGTGGATACATTGACATCATGGAAACTCATACGCTTTAACTGCAGCCTCGGATTAGCACTCTGATAATTGCTTACGGTAGCGAAAACATAGAGCTCACCTACGCGTTGCCATTAGTGCAATATTCGACTAGTGTGCGCACATTCGTTGGCTTTTTGAAGACAGAGGACAATGGCGAAGAGCAAAAAGAAAAAGGGACTAAAAGGACTGGCTGCCAAAGCAGATAAGTTTGATTGTTATCAACAATCAGTGCAAGAACCAGAGCACGAAGTGGATGTGTTCGAACAGGTTTTTAAGGAAGCATTTGACCGGAAACCGCTGACGCTTAGGGAAGATTTCTGTGGCACCTTCTCAGTTTGCTGCGAATGGGTTAGCTCGAACTCAAAGCGTTCTGCCTGGGGTGTAGATCTGTGTGGAGAAACACTGCAATGGGGTAGGGACAACAACCTTAGCAAGTTAAAAAACAAAGCGGCAAAACGGGTTCACATTCTTGAACAGGATGTAAGAGAGAAGAACACTCCACAAGTTGATGTGCTCGCAGCACAAAATTTTTCCTTCTGGATATTCAAGACCCGACAAGAGGTCATCGACTACTTCAAGATCGCCTACAACAATCTGGCGTCTGAAGGTGTCATGGTCATGGACATGATGGGTGGACGTGATTGTTACGACACTGATGTGACCGATAAGCGGACTATTGTTAAGGGCAAGAAAGGCTTTAAATATCATTGGGAGCAGGCCTACTTCAATCCGGTGACGTCGGATTGCACCTTTTATATCCATTTCAAGTTCGGTGATGGCTCCAAGATGGAGAAGGCCTTTGAGTACAACTGGCGTTTCTGGACCATTCCGGAAATTCGCGAAATGCTGGCGGAAGCCGGATTCAAAGAAAGTCTCGTTTATTGGGACGAGGCGGACGACGATGAAGATGCTGAATGGATTGCTGTGGACGAGCTGGAGAACGACGACAGCTGGATTTGTTACATCGTGGGTATCAAATAGAGCATGCATAAAAAACGGAGCAATATCTCCTCAACAAAATATTGCTCCGCGAGTTTCTGGGATATGACATTACACCAGAAATTTTTTCCGTAGATTCAAACGGGCCAGAGTACTTCGATTGTCGATCCTTGTCGGAGTATGCAATGACATCCGGCGCGGGTGCTCAGGAGGCCTATAGTGATATCACTGCTGGGTCAATTAATCGAAGTACTCTGGCCCGTTTAATCTCCTCTTCGCTACTACACTTGCGAAGCTTCTGCTACTGATTGATTATTCCATTACGTATGGATTGCTTAGTGTACTTTCCGTAACGTATTCAACTTGGTTATTTGACCAGTCGCTCCGCTTACAAGCTGCTGTGCTTGTAGAGCGCTATTCCAACGTTTGCTTAGTCGTTTGCCGGCCTTCCTCAAAACCGGGGATGAGCAATCCGGATGATTCTTCAGTATCTCCAGGTGAGTGATGATCGACTGCGATAGAGCCAAATTCGGTGTGTGCGTATCCCGACTCATCAAATACAGCAGCGTGGCAAGCAGCACATCCAGAGCGGGTAGTTTTTCCAGGGAATCGATAACTGACGACATAGCGTATTTCCAGAGGCTTTCCTAGATGTTAATGCGAATGATTCTCAATTGCAAATATTAATTCTAATCTGTCGAAATCCAATACTTGCTCCCTATTTAGTTGAGGCCGGTGCCTGCCTTAAACTGGTTTATGTGATATCCGGCAGTCATCCTTCTGACCATCCATGGAAATACCGCCAGCAATAATCGATAAGATCCAGGCATGCTGGCTCGAATGGCAGGGGATGCTTCCATGAAAGTTTGCGACTTCTCGAGTTCCCATCCCCATTCAGAAAGTAGCTTCGGATCATCGCAGGACCATCGAAACCAACTCTCTTGTTTCATTTTTTTCATGGCATCGTGTTTGTGTTGATTCTCTACCATTTGGGTTGAGGTGGTGTCAGTGATTAGGACGGAACCAGGAAACCTTTCTACGATTGGTTTGAGCGCTTTGCGCACTTCAGGTTCATATAAGTAAATAAGGACAGCTTCGGCAACGAAGCAATAAGGCCCGGGCAACTCGCTTACTTGATCAAGCCACTCTGAATCAAGCACACTCGCCGCTAGTTGCAGGCGCCTGTCAGTATCCTCGAAAAACTTCCTGCGTAGGGCCATTGCGTCAGGTAAGTCGATTTCCAGCCAGTGTGCCTGCCCATTATCGAGTCTTTCAAAACGGGTATTTAAGCCAGCACCGATCTCAATTACAGTTCCCCGAGGCCACTGAGTCAGAAATCTATCAACCGATTCATCAAACATCCGGGTGCGAATCGATGCGCCAGTCAGACTAGGGATGCCTTTCCACTTGCTGAAGTCATAGTCCAAAGAATCAACGATCTCAACTGCCTTCGGATCGTTAATAAGTCCCCGGTTTTTGCGGGTCTCTTCAGCTCGGCCGAGCAGAGGGATGAGCAAGGTTTCCTGCACCGGGCCTAGATCAATTTGTATGCTATTCATATTGAAGCCCCCACGAAACTTAAAGAAATTTATTTAAATGAGAATGATTCTCATTAGCAACCATCGTAATTGGAAAGTTCTCTCCCGGCAAGGGTTTTTTACTGTGCTGGAACTCGGAACCCCTTTACTTCGTCAAGTGAGGTATAACCAGCTGATAAGGATTTAGCCATTGAGCACAGTAATGCCGAAAGCCATATGAATCGGCGCTTGTATCCCTAATCAATTTCCCAACAGCAAAGTCATGCAGGTTATCTGCGGTCAGATATCGCCGTTTTATTATTTCGAACGTACGAAACCACTCATCAGTCAGCAGTATCCGGGTCAGATTCTTTGTATCGCAGGGTGCCTGCTAAGCGTGTCTCAATCGAGTCTATCGATAGCTGCTTACTTAATCGGAAGGTGAGTTAGAGACTCTAATTATGAAAGCCTGGCTGCGGTTGTTCCTGAATCAACTTTTTTCTACTTAAAAATGGACTGGATTCGAGTTAGACAGATACAGAAAAATGGAGTAGTTTCGAAAGCAGTGTTTTAGCCGATCATACATACGGATCGGCATTTATCGGCTAATCGCCTTGGAGAGAATCAACTCAACACCCAATAGCAATTCAAAACTTAGAAATTCCGCCTGAAAACAACAATTTAAAAGTCGGAGGTATACCTCATGAGAAGTAGTTCCAGGTGCTCGAACGTCTTACTCAAACGGTCAGCAATAGCAGTGGGAATTTCCCTGGCAGTTGCCAGTGCATCACCCATCTTTGCCCAAGATGACCTCGAAGAAATTATCGTAACTGGTTCCTTTATCAGGAACAGTGATTTTACCGGTGCCAGTCCTGTAGATACCGTGGATCAGCAAACACTGCTGACCTATGGAGCCGCCAACATTGGACAATACATTCGCGATCTCACCTATACCCAAAATGTTGATACGGTGGCCAACGTTTTAGGGGGTGCCGGCGGTGGGCAGGACTCCAATTCAGCACAGTTTAACCTACGTGGATTGGGTGTGAGCAGCACGCTCACTTTGCTTGACGGTCGGCGCAACATTAACGATGCAGCCATCTCTTCCATATTGCCTGATATCGCAACTGACCGTATCGAAGTGGTGCTGGATGGTGGTTCAGCGCTGTATGGATCAGATGCTGTTGCGGGAGTGGTCAACCTCATTCCAATTAAGGAATTCGAAGGTGTGAGAATCAGAAGCTTCTACCTTCGTGATCAGGATGCTGATTTTGAAGAACCAAAATTGGGCGTGTTGTGGGGCCACGATTTTGGTAATGGAATCAATATGGTTGCTGCGCTGGAGATTGGGCGTAAGACGCCTTTGAATAGAGGAGAGCGTCCGGAGTTTCTGCGAGTGGACAATGCTACTTTTATTGGAGCCCCAGGCCACTATCAACTATCCAATGGTTTGCCTTATCTTGATCCTGATTGTGGTGCCTATAACGAGGGTTTCGAGGACAAAGGCATTGATGGAAGTTTTCCGAGTGGCTTTCCAATAGCTGGTGGCCTGTTGTGTGGATTTCACTACGCTCAGTGGACTGACTACAATCGAAATGCCAACGACTATGTCTCCTACATCAATACCCGCTACGAAGCGAGCGACGAAGTCACCCTGGAGTTCCAGGCAGCAGTCAGTTATCGGGAATCAATATTTCACACAGAACCAGTAACACCGCTGGCCTCAGCCTGGTATGACCAGTTCACAATTCCACCCGAGCATCCGGCGAACCCTACCGGGCTTGCTGTGCAGCCGGGAGTTTTTGGTATCGGTACTTACACAGTCTGGAATGGACTTGAGCAAGGGGTTGGTTCCAAGCCGAGCTATCTTGGAGAATCTTCATTCCAGGAAGACCGCTATCAGTACACCACCGAGGTATATAAGTTCGGTGCCGAGTTTGAGATCAGTGAAACCTGGGTCGGAGAGGCATGGTTCGGCTATCAGTCATATGAACAGCGGGTAGATACTTACGATGGAAACGCTTACCGCTTGATCGAAGCGCTGAATGGACGCGGAGGCCCGAATGGCGATGAGTGGTTTAATCCGTTTAATTCACGTGATATTCGCTCTCAGTTTTACGACGCTGATCGCTCTGATGGGCGCTGGACGAACAACACCCAGGAAGTTGTTGACTGGTTGTTCGAAAGTGGAGATCACAACCTGCAGGAAGACCGCCTGATTATCTTCGATGCAATTGTGACTGGTGATTTGTTTGAATTGCCCACCGGCACTGTAGGTTCAGCCTTTGGAGTAGCGATACGAGATCGCGTCGATATTGCCGATGACTCGCCACTGTCGAAAGCCGGTTTGGATTTTTCCAGCTCAGCAGGCGTTACCGCCCCCCTTGGAGAGAGAATTCGTGATGGCTCCACCGTTAGAGCGGTATTTGCTGAGTTTGAGATACCCATACTGGAGAATCTCAGTGCCCAGGTTGCTGCTCGCTACGAAGAGTTCAGTGATTTAAATCTTGATACCACTACGCCGAAAGTTGCCTTGCGTTGGCAGCCTCTGGAAAGCCTGGCTATTCGTGGTTCATGGGGTGAGAGTTTCCTGGCACCAGGTGCCGATCAGGTGGGTCCGCTAAATCGTACCGGCTGTGTCAACACCCGTACCGGACAGGACAGACTTACTGGTAATGATCTTTTGGGAGTGCTTAATTGCGCGTCGCAAAATCCCAATCTGAAACCGGAAGATTCCGAGATCTGGAATGTCGGTTTTACCTGGGAAGGCATCGAGGGCTTGAGCATCAGCGTGGATTATCAAGAGATCGAATACGTCGACCGCATAACTACGCTGGGTACTCAGGACACCACGGAATTGCAGTTCTTTAACACTATGGCTGCATTGGGAATTGATCCTGATACCTATGATGCTACTTCCGGCTCTGCTGATCGCGAAGCAGCACTAGCCTATGTTGCTGCAAATCCTTCACCCCTGATCACCAGAAATGCCGAAGGTAACCTGGTTGAGGTAACCCGAATTGCTGATAACATCAACTCTAATATCGTCGATGTTGTAGATTTAACAGCGACTTACAATTTCGACATTAGAGATTGGGGTAACTTCAACGTTGCGTTAAACGCTGCACACTATGTGACCTATGAGTATGTTGGTTTAAATGGTGTAGTAATAGACGCGAGGGGTCGAAGAAATGCAGATACCGCACTGGCACCTCCGTTGCCAGAATTGGTGGCGAACTTGCGCCTTAGCTGGAGCCGCGGTGATCATGCTGCCACTGTTCTGACAAAGTACACTGACAGTGTTACGTTTGATGGTGTATTTGCTTCAGGAACCACTCCACCCGCAGTGATTCCTGACTCCTTTATTGCCAATGCTGCGTACACATACTTCTTCGATGACTTTTTTAGTACATCAGGAAATGTGACTCTCAGCGTAAACAATGTGTTCGACTGGTATCCCATATTGCTGCCGGTGACTGGAGGCTTTGAAAGCCGACTCTACGACAACTTTGGACGAATGTTCTCCCTGAGTGTCGATTTCGAGCTATAGCAGAAAGCGGTAAAACATAAAAAAGGCTGATGGCACGCCATCAGCCTTTTTTATTGCCTGCACTAAAGTACTCGGCATTGTGCACGCCGCATTGAGTTGTTGATAGGTATTTAGCGTTCCCGGGTCATAGACCAGGGCACAACACTTCCAAGCGCGGAGGCCGTACCAGATACCTTGTCGCCATCCACAGTCGCGCTCATAACATATGTCATCGAGGCGCCGTCCCGGTTTATATTGAAACTTATCTTGTCGTCCTCAATGTTGCCATCCTCGATGGCCCATTTGCGGCCATTACCCAGATCGAATTCACCAGTGAGTTGGTTGCCATCGGTTTTCATGGTGACAGTGGCGCTGACCGAACCCATTTGACTGCTCATGGCGAAGTTCCAAACACCATCTGCGGGTGAGTCGGCGAAGCTTGCGGAGCTTAGTGTGGAAAAACTGAGTAGAAAAGCTGCAGCGAGTATTCTTTTCATGTCCATCTCCTCGTTATTGTTGGGTTTACGCCCGCAACAGGCGCCATAAATCCGATTACGCATCGGATACTTATCCAGATCAGCGTGCCATATCGCTGGCAGGTTTGCCGCCTGGCGGCGTAACTGTGGAGGCGCTTTCGCGTCTGCTATAGAAAAGGATTGAACCAATAGTCAGTTCCTTCGAGAATGGGAAGCAGTTATGGGTATTCTCTCTATCAAATCGGCGCGTAAGTGGTGGCTCTGGGCGGGGGCGGCCAGCCTGCTTCTGTTCAGTGGTTGCCTGATGCTGAGTGACAATGGGCCCGCAATCGGTGAACCACCAGGCATCCAACAATTTGCATTGAGCGAGGTCCACCTGAATGTGTTGGAGAGCGGAGACACTCAGAGCACTCCGGTGGTGTTAATTCACGGCACGCCAGGTAATGCCGGTTTTTTCTCCAGTTATCTCAGCGACCCCGGGCTACAGGACTTACACTTGTTGTCGGTGGATAGACCTGGCTGGGGCGACTCGGAAGTGTTGAGTGAATTTGACGGTCAATTATCTTCCCAGTCCGCAATGTTGGGCGAATGGCTTTGTCAGATTGCCGACGAGGCACCCGACAAGAAGTTAGCAATCGTTGCCCATTCGTATGGTGCGACCCTGACGCCACGATTGATTATGGACAATCCATCCTGTATCTCTGCTGCACTGTTATTGGCTGGCGCGGCCGATCCGGCACTTGCGGCTCCCCGTTGGTATAACCGCATGACGAATGTGCCCCCGGTTTCCTGGTTAGCCTCGATTACCGGCCTCGGTCTGAAACGTTCCAATGATGAGATGATGCTAGTGCAATCAGGTTTGCAGGAAGTTCGGAATCGGTGGTCAGAAATCAATCTGCCGATCACAATCATTCAGGGTGAAGAAGATATGCTCGTGCATCCTGACCATGCTGACTTTCTTGAATCCAATTTAAGTCATATTCCTGCCAATGTGATTCGCCGTACGGATGATGGGCATATGGTCGTCCACAGCGACAGGCAATTTGTCATAAGCGAATTGCGTAAACTACTTGATACTCTCTGAGCATTACCGGAAACACATCAGCGCTTCAATAGTCCTTGTTTTATTCTGATCCCAATTGCCAGGGCAAAGGCCGCTATCACAATCAGTAAAACGATTCGTCCCAACTGCTGAGTGTTCTGTGCAGACACTGTCGTTGTTATTGTGGCGTCGTCTGCAACCGCTTCCCCGGTTACCAGGGCCAGTACTTCTGCTGGCAAGCTATACTCTACGCTGACGTAATCGGTGAATGCTCCGCTGCTCTCACTCATGTCATACATCACGCTGAATGTGTCAGTGATGTCCACTTCAGCATCTATGTACATGGCAATTGCATGACGTGCCTGACCAGTGATTTTCCCCGCATCGGCGACACCGGCGAATACCACACGCTCTCTACTATTGGGGAAGAGTACATCGTTCTGCTTCACCCCTAAGCGACCCTGTTGCAGCCGTTCCACATTACCCGACAGTGCAATGAGCAACATATGGCCATCCTCGATCATGCCACTGGCCGTTCTGTCAGCATTGGAATAAGCGTTGGCTCCGACCAGTAACTCACCAAGGCGATGATGCCCCATGTAGGCGATAGCGAGATTCAGGTTGTCTTCATTGGCGATGGGCACTGAGAGTTCTTTAACGAAACCGGATTCCTGATACTGCTCCCAGGACTGCGACTCGAGAGTTTGCAGGGCATTGTTGGCGACGCTTGCTTCAGCAGCGTAGCTGGTGTTCGGCAGGTAAGCCTCAGCGACCCGGCGCGCTGCATTTCTGACTCCTCGAGCCAAGGCCCAACTGCTAATGGTCGCCCGCGCCATACCGTCGATGTCTTGCCCAACACGAAAATCATCAGCAATCGACTTGTTGATGAACTGATCCGTAAACCCGGAGTCACCGATGAAATCTCCGCGGAAGTTCTTGTAGGATTCCAGATAGAAAAGTACTTTAGTGCCAACAACTCTCCCTTCCAAATCGATGCCCACCAGGACGTGTATGGGCCCGCTAAACCCGATTTCTTCTGGCGGCAGATCGGGTGTGGTAAAGAGGTAGCCAAGTAGCACTTCTTCACCGGCGTCCGCTACGTGAAAAGCAGAGACCACGGGCGGCTGTCCCAGCTTTTCTGAAAACCGTGTTGCCTCAGGGAATATCTCTCGAAACCAGCTCGATTCCAGGTTTTGCCATTCATCCTGTGCCGACGACAACGCGGGCAGGACCAGGCACAATAAGGACAGTAATCGAATGATCCGGTGACCTGGGTTCAATGGCAAATCCTTCTCGCTGTAGCGTGACTAAACCGCTGTTGTTTCAACGTGTTCAACTTGTTCTGGTTTCTGCCAGGCTGCCACAAGACAGCCAGCGACAATCATCGCAGTACCGATTAGCGTTGTGATGGTCACACTTTCCGAAAACACTAGCCATCCAAACAGGGCAGCCCAGGCAAATGCAGTGTACTCGATGGGAAGTAGAGTGCTTGCCGGTGCACGCGCATAGGCCCAGGACATCATCATCAGGGACACCAGGCCCAGCACAGCAGCGGCCGCCAAATCTGGAAGAAGCGACAGAGATGGGGGTACTGCCAGGAACGGAGCCAATGCGCCGAACAGTACGATGATCGTGCAATTCTGGAAGAATCCAATCTCGATGGGTTTTGCCACCACCGCTTGCTGACGTTGGAGTATCAGGTTATAGGCGTACAGCATTGCAGACATCAGGATGGCTGCAATGCCTCTGCCAACATCATCATCGTAGTCGCCTCCCAACCTGCCGGTGATGACCACGATGGCTCCGCCAAGTCCGATGATAGAGGCGAGTACAGCCTGTCTACTGATCTGTTCCTTAAGAATTATGGCGGCTAAATAAAGTGCAATGAGTGGAGCAATAAAGGTGAGTCCAATCGCTTCTGCTACGGGTAAGAACTTCAAGCCCCAGAAAAACAGAAAAGCCATCACCGAAATTACCAGGCCACGCCAGATATGCAGCTTTAAGACAGTAATTGTTGGCCAGGCAGGTCGTTCCCAGGCAAAAAGCAATCCGGCCAGGATTACCGCAATGGTGCTGCGCCAGAACATGGCGTTGTAGGTGCCGAGTTGCAGAGCCAGGCCTTTCATCACCACATCCATGCCAGAATAGGTGGCAATACCTGCGCAGGCAACGGTGAAGGCGAGACCTATTTTCTGCTTGTTATCAGTCATGTTGGGGGTGGCGCTGAATTGGCGCGGCAAGCATACCGTAGTTTCAGGATTGAATACTAACGCATGCCGGAAGGGATTGGTGTGGATTACTTGGGGTAACGCCTGGCGATTACTTATCCAGGAATTCGAATACACCTTCTTCACTCAGAACCCGTACACCCAGCCGTTGATCTGAAACACCATCGCGCAGCAAGTAGTCGAATTGCAAACGTCCTTCTGTCTCTTTCGCTGCAAAATGCGCACGAATGATGTATTCGGGACCAGGAAGTTGTTCGTCTAACTCAATGAGATGAGACGAGAAGAAAAAAAGGCAACCTTCCCTGGTCGCAAAGCGCCTCAGTATTTCTAATGATGCATCGAAAGCATCTTTAACATTTGTGCCCTTGAAGGGTTCATCCATTACCGCGACTACACTCTTGCCTTCGGAAATCGCTTTGGCAACAGCCCGAACGCGAAGCGCTTCAGCGCGAAAGTAACTGATACCTGAATGAATATCGTCGTTTAATGAAATGGAACTGAAGAGCCTTTCTATTGGTACGAAAGAGAAACTCTTCGCCGGAACACCCATACCCAAATGACCAAGGTAGAGCGCGGTCGCCAGTGCTCGCAGGTAAGTAGTCTTGCCAGCCATATTGGGACCGGTCAGAAACAGCACCCGTTGTTGTTGATCCAAGTGTAAGGGGTTGGCCACAGCGTGGCTCAGGAATGGATGAGTCAAGCCCTCGGCGTGGACGCGAACTTCACCCTCCAGCACTTCCGGCAATACAAAGTCGAAGTCGATAGTCGCATCTGCCATCGAGATAACAGCATCAAGTTCATAAACTAGTTGCAGAATGCGGAGGATGACTTCGCGGCAATGTAACCTGAATACCTGATCGAGCCGGAACAGTTCCCAGGGCCAACTTCCCGCAACTTGATGCTCCGGCACTGCGTTCACCCAATCTTGAGACAGTATCTCTCGTAGCTCATCTAATACCGGGACGATTTCACCAGCCGCGGCATCCAATTCCTCCTGTGCAATGAACTCTCTTAGCCCGCGAACCACACTGCAGGTGTATTGCACACCGCGCACCAGGCTCCGATAGTGACGGTCGTGGTTGAAGTAAATATTGAATGATTGAATGGCAAATTCGAAAAGGTTTTCTTTAGTGGCTCCAAGTAATACTTCGCGCTGATAGTTCTCTACGCTCTGTACGATATAGGCAGGAAGTTTTTTGAAAACTTCACGATGTTCACAGATAAATGCGATGGACTCTTGTGTGTAACGAATGCGATCCGATTCACACCAGGGGAGCTCCATGCGTTTTCTGAGTAATTTCGAACCGCCTTCGGTACGGGTAAAGTTGCAACGATCGAACAGGCTCTTGGCTTCGCCCTCGGTATCGAAAATTTCCAGATCTTTGAGTGTCGGTTCATCAATAACAAGACCCTCAAAGCCTTCGCGAAGTTTATCCAGGGGCTGAGTTTCACGGTCAAAGGTTATGTAACGACGGTAAGCACTCGATTGTCGCCTGTCGTCCTTGGTATCTGGCATTCCTGCAAGTCGCATTTTTAGTTCTCAGTTGGTCAGTGATTGGGTCGAGCTATTATGTGTTGGTGGGTCAATCTGTAACACCATTGTTAACTATTTACCCAAGTCTCAGCGATTTCAAACGCCTGCCTAAATTGAAGGCTTAAGGGGTTTGCAATTGCTTATTTATGGGTGTAACGTAACGCTAAAATTTTAGCGATTCGCTAAATAATTAACGTGATCCTGCAATCTGTCAAGGATTAAAACAAGAAACGCAAAAATAAGCGCTCGGGTTAGAAGGAGAGAAGTACATGACTGGTCAAGATGGCCTTAGTCGTCGTGAGCGACAGATACTGGATATTCTCTACAAACTGGAAGGTGGCAGTGTAAAGGATGTTCAGGAAGCTTTGAATGATGGTTCCAGTGATTCCACTATTCGCACTTTGTTGGGGATTCTGGTTAACAAAAACAAGTTGACCAAGAAGCCCAGTGGTATGCGCTACATTTACTTCCCTGCGGTTGAACGGAAGAAAGCATCGCGACAGGCACTGGAAAGGGTAGTAAGTACCTTCTTCGAAGAATCACCGGTGTTGGCAGTTCGCTCACTGCTGGAAATGAAGAAGGGAAAAATTACACTCGAAGAAGTAGAACAGTTAGAAGAACTACTTAATAAAAACAAACCGAAGAAAAAGTAAGGCTGGCAACTTCGATGGTCACAGACTTCACTCTACAAGTTGTGGCGTTTATGCAGGCGAACCTGGAATTGCTGCTGCCGGTTCTCGACCTGTTGTTCAAATCTTTGCTGCTACTGGCATTAGTAGCCTATCTGGAAAAAATTTCCTCTCCCTTCTTCGCCAGCCACCAGCGTCGCCAGCTTTGGCTATTGCTGCTGGTGCTCATGGGTATGTTACCGCTGGCGACTCTGTTCCTGCAGGATGTCGCAAACAGTCTGCCTCTGCCATCAGATTTCACACTGGTTAACGTAATACCCCCGGAGCTTGCTCTAGGGAGAAGAGCAGGCGGGTTTCTTTTCGCAGGCAGTTGGTGGACCGTCGTAGTGGTCATCTATTTTGTTGGACTGAGCTGGCATCTATTCAAAATGCTGCTGTCTTTCTCCCAAACCCGCAGACTGGATCAGTTTGCCAGCTACGAGATTCCGGATGACGCGCGCGAGCTATTGGAACAGCTGCGCATTCAATTGGGAATTACACGTAAGATACGTCTGGGCGATACACACCTCACCGATTCGCCAGTGACTTTTGGCAGCTTGCGACCCACTGTCATCGTTCCTTCTGCTTCCTACTATTACGATCTGTGTTTGTTGGAGAACGTGCTTTTGCATGAACTTGGCCATGTAAAACGTTTCGATTATCTGACTTATCTCGCTGCCTACCTGCTGGCATCGTGTAACTGGTTTAACCCATTCGTTTGGATAGCCCTTAAACGCTTAAGCCTGGAATCTGAATTTGCTTGTGATGATGAGGTGCTTTGTTCCGAGCAGCGGCGAACGGAGTTCGCGAGTCAGCTAGTGAGTATTGCCCGCAGCAGCTTATTGCGGACTGAGTCTGAGTTGGCGGCTAGAGCAATGGCTTCCAAGGGGGAGTTGACGCAGCGCGTTGAGCATATTCTCTATGGTAGCTGCATTACCAGGTCCGGGCGTACACACTCCAGCTTCTATCCCATTGCCATGCTGTTATGTGCCTTCGTTTTGGCGAGTGCAGGTAAAGTGTTCGCCATTGGCGATGCCAACAATGTGAGTTCCGAAGGTCTGCGCTTGCTCTATTCCGAGTTGCCTGAATATCCCCAGAGCGCATATGAAAAGGGAGAAACCGGACTCACGCAGTTCTCATTCAAAGTGACAGCAGAAGGGCGGGTGGATCCTGACAGCATCATCATTCTTTACTCCAGTCCTCAGCACATCTTCGATACAGTCTCAATTGCTGCATTGAAAAAATTTGAATTCGCACCGCGAAGAATCAATGGGCGCAGTGTGTCGACGCCCGGTGTGCTCTACTCCTTTCGATTCGATTTGCGTATGTAGTTGGACGATTCTGCCCGTCTGCACCTGACTATCCGGAAGCCATTACTGTGCCTGGTGCTCACACCAAGGAGAAAAGTGTTATGTGTAAAATCGCAGTCGCAATAGCTGGCCTGATCCTATGTATCACAGGTCATGCTGCGGAAGACTCGACGTGGGTTTTGGAGCCCAGAGAGCTACCCGCTCCGCAGGGAGTGAGTCCAGAGCTTCACCAATCGATAGCTGGTACTTCACAACCAGACGTGGAATCGAGTAGCACAAGTCCACAATCGGATGCCGAATGGGAGGCATTGATTGCTCGCTTCGCAAATCCGATTCCTTTGCAGCTCATTGAGGAAAGGCTTGGTATTGAAATAGAAGCCGACCAGATAACGAATGTAAAAGTTTATAGAGTGAGCCCGCCGGAAGTTTCTCCGGAACATGAAGGGCGCTTGTTTCTTTATGCGCACGGAGGTGCCTACGTCTTCAACGGCGGTGACGCAGCGGTCAGCGAGGCAGCCCTTGTAACTGCCATGGCGGGTATGGAATCAATAGCCATTGACTACCGCATGCCTCCAGGCGATCCGTTTCCTGCTGCGGTGGACGACTTCGTCGCTGTCTATCTGGAATTAATTAGAACAATCGAACCTGGCAAGATAGCGTTTGGTGGTTCGTCCGCTGGCGCTGGGCTAGCGCTGGCTGCGCTGCATAAACTCAAACAACTCGATGCTCCAATGCCCGGTGCTGTGTATGCGGGATCCCCCTGGGCTGATCTTACGAAGACGGGCGATACCATGTACACAAATGAAGGCATCGATCGTATATTGGTTACCTACGACGGTTACCTGGGTGGTGCGGCGCGATTGTATGCCAATGGGGAAGACCTGACTGATCCACTATTGTCACCAGTGTATGGTGAATTTTCGGATTTCCCTCCAACCATTTTCGTGTCGGGAACGCGGGACTTGTTTCTTAGCGATACAGTCAGGACGCATCGCAAAATGCGTGCAGCCGGAGTGGTTGCCGATCTGCATGTTTATGAAGCGATGTCACATACAGGTTATGGATTTATGCGACAGGCGCCCGAGTCAAATGATTGGTATCAGGAACTGATCAAGTTTCTGCAAATACATTTACAGTGAGCAGATAGTCTCTGAGCTTCTAAAAAGGCAAAGCCTGGTAGACGATTGCTGCTATGACCGATCCAATGATTGGCCCAACGATTGGAATCCAGGCGTAGCTCCAGTTGCTGTCCCGCTTACCCCCAATAGGCAATAAGGCATGGGCGAGACGCGGACCCAGATCCCTGGCGGGGTTGATTGCATAGCCAGTTGTCCCGCCCAGAGACATGCCGATACCAAAAACCAGTAGGCCAACGGGCAGCGCATCGAGTGCTCCCAGTCCAACGTCTGGTGTTGCAATGTAGAGTACGCCCAGAACCAGGATGAATGTCCCGAGCACTTCCGAGTAAAGGTTATTGGCTACGCTGGGAATCGCCGGCGCTGTGCAGAAGACACCCAGTTTGCTGTCAGCATCATCGGTAGCTTCGAAGTGATCGCGATAGTGAAGCCAGACACTGACAGCACCAAGAAAAGCACCTATCAGTTGCGCCGTAATATAGACAGGGACCAGTGACCAGGAGAATTGTCCGGACACTGCAAGGCCAATGGTGACAGCGGGATTGATGTGAGCGCCACTCACACTGCCGGTAACAAACACTGCCACAAAGACGGCGATGCCCCAGCCCCAGGTGATTACGATATAGCCGCTGTCATTGCCGCCAGTTTTTTCCAGCACTACATTAGCGACAACACCGGCGCCAAGCACGATCAAGATAAAGGTGCCCAACACCTCTCCCAAGAAGATTTCCATAGGTACTCCAGTTCTTTCTTCTTCTTATGCTAGCCGTCTCAAAGTACGGCATTCTTGTACACGCACATTCACGGACTGTCTAAGCAGCCTGATCTTGCCCGGCCAATATAGGTAAATTTGGAAAGCGTCGCCAGTGAATTTTTTCAGTAATGACCATCTGCTATGATGGGCTATTCAGCTTTCATCACATACATGAGATGGATTTTTTCGAAGCCCAGGATCAAGCAAAAACCAATACGACCAGACTTGTGCTGCTGTTCATAGTCGCGGTAGTCGCTATTATCGTAATTACCAATGTGCTGGTGTTGGTTGCTTTGCGACTTTCAGCAGAGGGAACCACAGCAGGATTACCTCAAGGCGATTTCTTCGGTTTCAGTTGGGACGTTTTTCTATTCATCGGGGTAGCGATCACAGCAGTGATTGTAATCGGCAGTCTCTACAAGCTGTTCACCTTACGTGGCGGCGGCAAAAAGATTGCGGAGAACATGAACGGAAAACTGGTGCTTTCCGGCGGCGATGATATAAAAAAACAACAACTACTTAATGTCGTCGAAGAAATGGCGATTGCTTCTGGCACGCCAGTGCCCCCGGTTTACTTGATAAACGAAACCGGCATTAATGCCTTCGCTGCGGGCTACTCGCCTGCAGATGCGGTGATTGGCATTACCCAAGGTGCTGTAGACAGTCTCGATCGAGATGAAATGCAGGGTGTTATCGCCCATGAATTCAGCCATATCTTGAATGGCGACATGCGCTTGAACTTACGATTGGTCGGCGTATTGCATGGTATTTTAATCCTTAGGTTAATCGGCGAAGCCCTGTTGCGCGGCAATCGTAATAGCAGTCGATCAAGCAATAGCAAAGGTAATCTACCTTTAGGACTGGTGTTTCTGATTGTTGGCTGGGTAGGCTGGTATTTCGGTAGCTTGATTAAGGCCGCGGTAAGCAGACAACGTGAATTCCTTGCAGACGCTTCTGCGGTGCAGTTCACCCGTAACCCAAACGGGATTGCCGCTGCTCTCATGAAGATCCATACCAATGCTACTCAGTCCTTCATAACCCGACCCGCCGGTCGCGAATTCAACCACGCTTTGTTTGAAGCAGGATCAAAATCTGACATGCGCGGTGCTGGTGCTACCCACCCACCAACAGAAGACCGTATCAGAGCGATATTGCCCAGATGGGATGGCAGCTATGATCTGATTCGGGATTCGATTGGAGAAAAAGAGAGTGGTGTAGACAACTGGGCGCAACAGCAGTCTGAGGAACAGGCGCAAGGCGAGACAAAACCTGCAAAAGCCGAGGCCTTCGCCGGTGGCATTACCAGTGTCATATTAGCCGACGCACTGTTGAATCAGATCGGCAACCCCACACCGGCCCATATCGACTACGCAGATAAGATACTGCATGCCGTTCCAGAAAAACTGCTCGAAGCTGCCCATGATTTGTCTGGCGCCCGGGCGGTGATCTATCTCCTTGTGTTGAGCAAGGATGCAGCGACCCGGGATGCTCAAACCAAACTGCTGGCGGAGAATGCCGACCCGGGTGTGCATGTCGAGCTGATACGCTTGCGTCAATCAGTAAGCTTTATTGATCCGGATCATCGGCTGCCGGTTGCAACCATCGCCATGTCGACGTTACGTCAGCTTTCTGATGCACAGTACTCAAGATTCAAAACCAACTTTCAAAAGCTGATACATATCGACAAGAAGATTAGTTTGATGGAGTGGTCGCTGCAGAAAATTGTGTTTCATAACCTTGACGCAAGCTTTGAAGGGAAGAAAAACAAGCTAGGCAGGGAATCATTGAAAGCCTTTAAACAGTCTTTGGCGTTGTTGCTATCGGTATTGGCCCATTCCAACTCTCAAGAAGATCTAAGTGCCGGCCAGACATTTACTCGCGGTACCAATAAACTGGAAATTGGATTGGTGTTCCTTGAGAAAAAGGATATTAGCTTCGGCAAACTGGATGCGGCGTTGGATGAACTTTGCTTGCTTAAGCCTCTTGAAAAACCACTACTCTTGAAGGCTTGCGTTGAAATCGTAAGTGCCGATGGTCAGATCAGGCCCATAGAGGCAGAATTGGTAAGGGCAATAGCGGCGACTCTGGACTGTCCAATGCCACCGCTTTTACCGAATAACGAGAGTTAGATCCCATAGGGCTCGATTATTGACTGATACAACAGTCATCTGGAGAGCGTTCGCACAGCGGCGTAAGAAGAATTTCATAATTCCTTTCTTTTCTCGAATTCTGCCAGTCGATTGAGTCGATACTATGATAGTCTCAATACAAACAAGATCACAGCGGACGAGGGGCCTATGCTACGTAAGATTCTTTTCCTAACTGCGATGACCTGTTGTTCTGGTCTATCTGCTCAAGTGACCGATGAATGGCGTATTATTCACGCTGGCATGCTGTTAGCTGATGCGCGCGAAGACGCCAGAACGGAACAGAGCATCATCGTGCGTAACAACGAAATTGTCGAAGTCAGAGACGGCTTCGTTTCCCCAGGTCAGGTAAGCGGCACTGCCAATGCCAGGGTAATCGATCTTTCCAACCAGTTTGTACTGCCGGGCCTGATCGATTCCCATACCCATATCCTGAGTCAGCAGGAACCCAACCGACGCGAGTTAGCGGTAACCCGTACTACTGAATTCAGCACACTAATGGGCCTCGAATTTGGAATGCGTACCTTGCGCGCAGGGTTCACCACGATTCGCAATGTTGGGGGTTCCCGCAATGCAATCTTCGCGCTACGCGATGCGATCAATCAGGGCATTGTGATGGGTCCGCGTATCAAGGCATCGGGACAGACTATCAGCCCAACAGGTGGCCATGGTGACGGCGGTGGATTCCGCGATGATGTGTTTCCAGAACCCCATTCCGGAGTTTGTGATGGTGTTGCGGAGTGTCGTAAGGCAGTGCGCACACAAATTAAATACGGCGCGGATCACATCAAGTATGTTGCCACCGGTGGTGTGTTGAGCCTGACCGCTACTGGCACGGAGCAACAATTTACTGATGAAGAACAAATCGCGTTGGTGGAAGCAGCCCATGCAATGGGGCGTAAGGTTGCCGCTCACGCACACGGCAAAACTGGCATAATGGCCGCACTTCGCGCCGGTGTAGATTCTATTGAACACGGCTCTTACCTCGACGACGAAGTGGCCGAACTGTTTGTCGCCACGGGTGCTTATCTGGTACCAACCCTGATTGCCGGTCGCACCGTTGAGCGCATTGCGTCTGAAAGGCCGGCGTTCTACATTCCAGCGGTAAGGCAGAAAGCACTTCAAGTTGGGCCCATCATGCGTAATGCCTTGCGTACGGCCCATGAACGGGGAGTCAAGATTGCCTATGGCACAGACGCCGGCGTCAATGACCATGGTACCAATGCCTACGAAGCGGTGCTGATGAATGAGGCTGGCATGCCGGCGAAGGATATCTTGATAGCCGCAACCGTTAACGCAGCGGATCTCATGGACCTGACAGACGTTACCGGCACGATCGAAGCAGGTAAGGATGCAGACATAATCGCCGTGAGTGAAAACCCGCTGGACGACATTTCAGCACTCATGTGGCCAACTTTCGTCATGGCCCGTGGCAATGAAGTCGATCTGGATGTGCCCCAACCAGATTTGTTTCCGTGGCCAGACCTCTAGTAGGACAACTACGTAGAATAATAGTAACTTCTATATATAAAGAGGAAAGAGCGGTATTGGTTTTTGCTTGAATTCTGAATCAGGAAAATCTTATGGCAAGCATCACTTCGCAACGTATTCTAAGCTCCCTGCATGAGCGCTTAGCACCAGCAGAGGAGTTGTATTTTCGCTGGATGACGCGCCTGGTATTGGCCGCAATTTTTATCGGATCAGCCTGGATCGATGATGCGCCGCCTCTCTCATTGGCGGCCATGTTGGTGGCGGGCTACGTCATCGTGCGGGTGCTCACGCAATTTGGCGGCTTCATGTCGGCGGCCCCCTTTCAAGGTCGCATGCTACAGACGTTGTTTGCACTGGGGTGCATTTTCTCGTTGCTCTGCTTTTTCGCTGCCGTAGCCATCTTCGTGGAGCGTATCGCCATCTCCGTGGTCTAGCTGGCACTTCCATCACATTTGTGGGTTGAAGCATGGGTGGTTGCTGCAACTGGTTCCCTGATGGAATTTCGTTCACTTTAGTGTTGAAGTGCCGACGCCAATCTTTGTTTTAAATCAAGGAAACGGGTTTTTCTCTGAAATCCATCAGGGTTTGTTGGAAATTCACCAGCACTTACTTGTTAAAGTCCCTCTAATCTGTGCGTGCCTCGGTGGACTGCTTGAGGCTCTGCTTGAATGCAACAGAAGAAAGAGGAACAAACTATGCGATTTCTACGCTACTTAACGGCTACTTCCTTGCTTGGCTTTGTGAGCGGTGTTCTTGCTCCTGCCAGTCTGGCCCAGGAAGTCACCTTTCACAAAGACATAGAACCAATCCTGCAACGTAGCTGCCAAAACTGCCATCGTCCTGGAGGCGTGGCTCCAATGTCCCTGGTCAGCTTCGAACAGGTAGCTCCTTTCGCTGGACTGATCGAGTACAAAACAGGCCTAAGAGACAGAGCTGGCGCCATGCCCCCGTGGTATGCGGAAAAAGACATCGGCATCCAGCATTTCAAGAACGATCCTTCTTTAAGTGATGAAGAGATCCAGGCAATTTCGCTCTGGGCTCGCACTGGCACACCTAAAGGTGATCCTGCCGATGCCCCAGCACCGCTGGAGTTTGATGACAGTGTGAAATGGCGTCTCGGTGAACCTGACCTGGTAGTCAACACCGAAGACTTCTTCATGGCTGCTGGTCGTCCCGACTGGTGGGGCGAAATCGCCAGCGTACCAACGGGTTTGACAGAAGACCGCTATGTGAAGTCTGTCGAAATCGTGGAAGTAAATGACGTGGGTGTGGGTGAAGAAGCTTCTGACACAGTCGGCGGTTTGTTCATCTTCCATCACATGATCTGGCGTACCGAAGTCCTCGATGAAGATGGCAATGTGATCCCTGGAGAGGCGGTAAACTGGCCAGTGCACGAAGTCGGGCGCAATGGCGATGTATTTGACATCGATGCCGGCCCATTACTGAAAGCAAATTCTGCCTTCTTCACAGATTCCGTGCACATGCATTCCAATGGTCGTGACACCACTGGGCATTTGCAAATCGGCTTCACTTTTCATCCTAGAGACTACGAACCCAAGTACAAGAGTGCGATCAGTATTCTGGGCAACGGTGTCGATATCAGCGTCGAAGGGGATGCCCGAGATCAAGAATTGCATGCCTATCAGGTGCTCGATGAACACACCAAGGTCATCACCTTCGAGCCTCATTTGCATGCGCCGGGTGAACGTATGTGTCTGGAAGCCATCTGGGGTTTTTCTGTGGAAACCATTTCCTGTGTTGGCTATGACCATAACTGGGTGAGGGGTTATCCGTTCGAAGATGACTACATGCCGCTGTTGCCCAAAGGCACCATCCTGCACATTACCGGCTACTTCGATAACACGGCAGCCAATCCTAATGTGCCTGATCCACGCAACTGGCAAGGGTCTGGTAACCGCTCGGTGACCAATATGTTCATCGACCTGGGAATTCGCGTGACCATGACTGACGAGCAGTTCATGGAAGAGATGGAAAAACGACGCAGGAATCTGGAACTAGGTCCTAATGACCATGTGATTGGCTGTCCACTTTGCCTGACACCTTTGGTGTGGCCTATCGAAGAAACCGTCAGTAGCGACGACTAGCTGCTGACGAACCACTACCAGAATTAGAGACCCTTGAGAGGGAATACCATGAACACTGAAAAATTATTCAAGACTCTGATGGCATTGACCACAGCCGCGGCTACCCTGCTCGCGAATGTGGCGATAGCAGAGCAACCCTATCACTACGCAAGAAACACCTATCAATCTGGGCAGCACACAGAAGTGGCCTACGAAGGTTGGCGGGAAAATGAAGACGGTACTATTTCTCTGACCTTCGGTTACTTTAATCACAACTGGCAGGAAGAGTTGGATATTCCTATCGGTGACAATAACTTTTTCTCACCAGGTGAACCTGATCGGGGTCAGCCGACCCATTTTCTGCCACGTCGTAATCGATTTACCTTCGATGTTATCGTGCCTGGAGACTTTGGTGACAGCGAGTTGGTCTGGGAAGTGACTTCACCAAACGGCTTAACTCGTCGCGCTTATGGCACGCTGCGCGCAGACTATAAGATCGACAACATGATCATCATGTCTGAAACTGGCGCCCTGGGCGCAGGTTCTTCAGATGCGGTGACTCGCGCCAATATTCCACCAGTGTCGGAACTTATCGGCGATGAGATTCGCACTGTTCAGGTTGGGGAAGCTCTCACTTTCCAAACCAGAGTGACTGACGACGGCGTACCCAAACCATTCGATCCCGTCGGCAGAATTAGACGTGTGGGAGGTGCTGCAGCAGCACTAGCCACACCTGAGATGGTGCGCAATCGAATGATGATGATGCCACCACCTAAACCAACCGTCGCCAAGAACAACGGGTTGTACTTGTCATGGAATGTCTATCGAGCGCCAGACTCGGTGGAGAATGTGCAGGACGCTGTGCATTTCGATCCACCGCAGGTGAAACCCTGGGAGGATACGCGTCCTGCTGCCAACTCTCCCTGGAGTTGGTTGTGGGTGCCACCGGAGCTTCCGGCAGACGATATTCATGAAGTGTCAGTGAGCTTCGATGAGCCAGGCACTTATCTGCTGTGGGGACGTGCCGATGACGGTGGTCTGTATTCCGATCAGTACCTGACGGTGAACGTCACTCGCTAGGTGCTTACTACCATTCTTTTAATCAATCCCGGGGGCGCGTTGCGCCCCTGGTTGATACTTTCAATACCGCAGAGTCATTTATGTCTAACCAAGCCTCAAAAATCGTCGCCTTATTCGGCTTCTCCTTGCTCCTTTTCGCGCCAGGTTTATTAGCGCAGCACGAGGGTCACGGTATGGCAAGTGACACTGAGCTGTCAGTGATGACCATGCCAGCAAACAATGAGGTATTGTTAATCTCGCCGGAAGCAATAAGCCTGCACTTTCAATCTGCAGTGAGGCTGGTGAAACTGGTGGTGAAAGATCCGTCTCAGGGTAAGGATGGTCTGGATATTGGCTTTCGCTATACTGGTGAAATCAGTACCGAGTTTAAACAATCGTTGCCCCTGTTAGCCAAGGCAGATTACTACCGCGTGGAATGGGCGGCTTTCGACAGGCAGCAGAAACTCATAAAGGGTGTGTTCTTCTTCGCTTTTGGACCAGACGCCCATCCGCCTTCCTACTACCTGGAACAGATGCAGCATCCGCGGCATATCATGTCGCCGGACTACCGCCTGCTTTAGCTGGCTGCACGAGCTCCCGGTAAATCCAGTAGATATCGCCCTAGGCCGCATACAACGGGCTTTTCCCTGAATCTGTTACACAATTTGTAACACTTCTCAGTCCAGAAAATTGACCTATATCAGTAAATCCTTGCTCCCCCCAAGCAGAATGTTTACCACGGCGATTTCGAAGCAACAGGGGAGTGGATTCGCGCCACACCCCCGAAATTCGGGAGATTCGACCAGATTTCAGGAACTTCGAATCGTCGCACCTAGGATTGAAAACCTGCTTAACAGCGCCGCAAAGGCTGCGGCAGCTGAATTTGAACGGAGTGGACCATGAAAAAAACTAGAGTATTAAGCCTATTCTCAGCTATGGCTTTAGTGCCTGCGTTTGCAAGTGCGCAAGAAGCCGCTGAGCACCCAACATACGCGAAGGAAGTTTCGCGCATCATTCAGGAAAACTGTCAGATTTGCCACCAGCCCGGGCAGATTGGACCGATGTCGTTTACCAGTTACGAAGAAGTTCGTCCCTGGGCGCCATTGATCCAGTTGAAAGTGGCTGCCAAGGCCATGCCTCCTTATCAGTATGACGACGATAAAGGGGTGCAGGAATTGAAGAATGATTGGCGTATGTCGCAGGAAGACATCGATACTGTCGTAGCCTGGGTCAATGCCGGATCGCCATTTGGTAATCCAGAAGACCTGCCACCAGCCAAAGATTTCCCAGCGGTGGGAGAATGGCGATTGGCTTCTGAGTTAGGTCAGCCTGACCACATCATTAAATCATCTCCGTGGGATGTTCCAGCCAACGGTCAAGACCTTTGGTGGGAGCCCGAAGTTGATGCAGGATTAACTGAAAGCCGCTGCATCAAGGCGGTTGAAACACTGCCTTCAAGAGCTGCCCACGGTTCCACTCACCATGCCAATTCTCACTTCGTGGTGAAGAATGAAGAGGGTGAATGGGTGCGTGGTGATCGTCTTTCTGAATATGCCTTCGGAAAGCTCGGTGAGAAAGTCCCGGAAGGTGCCTGCCGACGCGTACCCGCCGATTCCAAAGTGGGTTGGAGTATTCACTACTATCCAGATGGTACTGCTGTACCAAACGATCAGGTGTCAGTAGGAATCTGGTACTACGACGAAGAAGACAACTTCAAAGAAGATGAAGTGTATCGCCAGGATCTTCGTTCTTACAATCTGAGTGGTGGCGGTGACTACCTGATTCCACCTCACGGCAAGTTGATGACCCAGGGATTCCATTCCTTCGATCATCCAGTACGTCTCGATAGCTGGCAGCCTCACCTGCACCTGCGTGGTGTGGCCATGTCTATGGAGATTTTTGATCCAGCCACTGGTCGCCGCGAGTTGGTAAGCATGGCGTCGGACTGGAATGCTGGTTGGAACCACAGCCACACTTATGAAGATGGTTTTCAACCTCTGGTGCCAGCTAATGCTACAATCATCCTGACTGCGTGGTATGACAACACGGCTGATAATCCTCACAACCCGGATCCAGACCAATGGGTAGGTGCAGGTCAGCGCACTACTGATGAAATGTCACATGCCTGGATCGCAGTCACTCATCTGGATGGTGAAGGATTTGAAACAATGCTTGCAGAGCGTAAAGAGCGTGAGCAGCGTACACTGGCTGGATCAGGAGGAAATGACTAATGAGCAAACTGAAGCGATTAATCGGTTCTGCTTTCACTGTTCTATTGGTAGGGTTGGTCGCGGCGCCTCTCTACGCACAATTGCCCGAACATCTGCGTGATTATCCGCTGGCAGGTCGCAGCGGAAGTGGTGAAGCTGTGGCGCCTATGTTCAATGGTTGGATTAGGAACGAAGATGGTTCAATTACCATGATCTTCGGATTCGCGAATCAGAATCTGGAAGAACTGGTTGACGTTCCTCTGGGCCCCAACAACAAACTTGAGCCCGCTCAGTTCGACGGCGTGCAACCCACCCATTTTCCTGTATATCAACGACGCGGATTCGTTGGATTGCAGGAACGCGGTACCTTCGCGGTGAATGTGCCTGCGGACATGGCCGACACAGAAGTTGTATGGACTCTGAACTCGGGTGGCAAGCAGTACTCCGTACCAGGCCGGGCGACGTCGTCAGCCTATGAAATGAGTGCCGGCGAAAGAGCCCTGGGAACATTGAAGCCAGCCATTCGCTTCGATCTGAACGGTCCTGAATCAACAGATCCAGTGGGCATCACTGCAGCCCGGATCACTACTTCAGTTGGTGAGCCAGTGACTCTGAGTGCCTACGTGCAGGATCGTGGTAACCGTGCGGCATTTCCTGAAAATGAAATGATGTACTACCCATTAGGTACCTATTGGGTACTGCATCAGGGGCCAGCGGTTCCAGAGATCGAAGTAGCAGAAATCACCGGCCGCCAACGCGCTGAGCAATACGAAGGCGAAGGCGGCGGCAGTGGCGCCAATAGCTGGGAAGAAGTTTCCACTACGGCGACTTTCCCAGAGCCAGGTGAGTATGTGATTCGACTGCGAGTCGATAACTTCACGGCACCGGACAGCCAGTTCGATAACGTATGCTGCTGGTCAAACGCTTATGTACCAGTAACGGTCACTGAGTAGCACTACAAACTCTCTACAATCCACTTCGTAGAAAGTAGACGCCCCGGGTCATTGAGTTGGCCTGGGGCGTTGTCTATTAGGCTGCTTATATCGGAGTAAGCCCCACGCTCTATACGCTCCGATAAAACCTTCTTTTAGACTATACTCATCAATTGTCTAAACTGTGCCTGGTCGGTAATTCTATTGAGAGTAGTTTTCGTATTCGGTTTTCTGTTTCTATTGGGAGCCTGCAGTTCAAGCGAGCCGCAAAATCCGCCGACCGCGAGTGCTGGCTTCATCGATCTGAGTGCTTGGGATTTCTCTCAGAGTGAACCGTTCGAACTTTCCGGTGAGTGGGAGTTTTATTGGTCACAACTTCTCTCACCGCAGCAAATTGGTCAGCAAACTCCAGATTTCCAACTAAGAGAAGTGCCGGCGCGTTGGACGAGCTATGACAACCAACTACCAGTCGAAGGCTACGCGACTTACCGCTTGCGTATGCAACTTCCGGCAGTTAGTCAGGTGTACGGCCTGTTCCTTGACGGGCAGGGGAGTTCTTTTACGCTGTGGGCGAATGGCGAGGTAATCGCGACCGATGGCGACGTCGGTACAGAACTGAGTGCAAACGTGCGGAGGGGGCAGCCGCAACTGGTGTTCTTCCAGCCCGATGATTCACTGGTTGAACTGGTCATGCAAGTTTCCAACTTCAGTCATCGCAGTGCTGGGTTTCGCAATGCCTTTATCATTGGTAGCGCTGATGCCATTCATTCGCTGGAACGCAATAGTTCACTCTTCCAGTCCACCTATCTCGGCTTACTACTGGCAATAGCCCTCTATCACTATTTTCTTTTCTCGCAGCGAACAGAAGACAGTTTCCCATTCCACTTTGCCAATCTTGCGTTGCTAGTGGCGATTCGAATTGGGTTTACCGGCAACAATGTTCTGGTATCAGTTTTCCCATTCCTGAGTTGGGAAATAGCATTAAGAATTGAATACTTCACATTCTTCCTGATCACGCCAATCTTTGCTGCCATGATGCGCAGCATCTACCCCAGAGACGTTCATCGCTGGTTCTTCCTGACGACGATAGCAGTTGCTGCTGTCTACTCAGTTTTCACGGTATTTGTAAGCACGCTAACAGCAACTTACACAGTACCTAGCTACCAGCTGGTTATCTTGTTGGAGATGCTTTACTTCGTGTACGTGCTTGTACGTATCTTCGTGAAGAAACGGGAAGGGCGATTCTATTTTGGTATTGCAACAGTCATTGGCTTGATGGGGCTCTTTTCCGAAATTCTCTTCTCCAGAGGATTCGTCTCTTATGGCGAGGTGGCACCAATTGGCATTGTGGGATTTGTGATGGTGCAGGCAATTTACCTGGCCGCAAGGTTCTCAACCACTTTCAGAAGAGTTGAAGAGCTCTCTGTCCTGCTTGAGCGGAACAATGAAAGCTTACAAGAAAGTGAAACCAAATACCGAACAATCTTCGAAGACTCGAAAGATATGATTTACGTCGCCGACTTGTCCGGCAGGGTGGAGGAAATTAGCCCATCATGCAAAGAGATATTCGGTTATACCCGTGAAGAAGTAATCGGGAATAAAACTAATTTGAATGAAATAGCCAGCAAAGAAGATCGTTCCCTGTTTTCATCTTTGATGACCGAGTTTAATTCCGTGGAAGATTTTGAGTTCGATCTACCACACAAAGACGGTCACAAGGTTCGAGTAGCAATGAATGCGTCAACGCGGGTCGATACTAATGGCAAGATCACCGGGATACTGGGGACGGTGCGCGATATCACTGACAAAGTCCAGGCAAGAGAGCAGCGACTACGTGCTGAGCGTGCGGAAACGATCGCGTCTACCGATGCCTTAACCAATGCCTACACAAGGCGTTTTCTTAACGAAGTTACTCAGCGGGAAATGGCAAGAAGTAGCCGAAACTCAACTCCGCTGACGCTGGTTATTCTGGATATCGACCATTTCAAACAGATTAATGATACCCATGGTCATCTAGCTGGCGATAAAGTGCTGGTGCAACTCTCGCAGCTGTGCCGCAACAACATTCGTTCCACTGACGTCTTCTCCCGCTATGGTGGAGAAGAGTTCATCATCTTGATGCCGGAAACAAGCCTCGAGCTCGGCCGACAGAAAACCGAAGCTTTGCGGCAGCTGATCTCCAGTGAACCACTCATAGAATTTAACGGGCGAGAGATACCGCTAAGCTTCAGCGCGGGTGTTGCAACCTGGGAGCCGGGTGAGTCATTGGAAAGCTTGATCGCGCGTGCAGATGGAGCCTTGTACCGAGCGAAGAAGTCTGGCCGGGATCAAACCTGCGTGGCGGCTAACAAACAATCTCAATAATTTTGGCGTTGCCAGCGCCTATCTAAAACTGGTATCCCAGAGAGATCATATATACCCAGGGATCGATTTCCACGTCGGCGGTCACCCTTCCCAGAGTAGAATTAAATCCAGCATCAGTATCGATATCGATATTCCACACGGAAGCGTTGAGGATCCAGCCGTCGTTCAGGTGCCAATCAAAACCCGCCCTCAGCGAAAGACCAAAGGAATCATCTAATTCCAAATCACTTGCGCCCAATACAGCGCTGGCTTGTTCAGACAAGCTATCTTCAAAGAACGTGGTGTAGTTAAGCCCCGCGCCCAGGTAGGGCCTAACTGTGCTCTCGGCGTTTCCAAAAAAGTACAGTGCGCTCACGGTAGGGGGAAGGTGCTTGGTTTCGCCCAGGTCCGTGACATTGAAACCATACTGCTCGAGACCGGATACGGTAATGTCATGCTCAAACGGGGTTGCTGCCAGCACCTCGAGCCCAATGTAGTCCGTGAGCATATAGAGGACATTGATGCCAAGCTGGGTATTGTCACCTACGCCGGCAGCAGTGCCAGGCAGCGCTCCAGTGGCAATGGTACTCACCAGGCTACTGCTTTCATCTGGTTGCACGCTGGCAGCACCGATTCGCAAGATAACGTCTCCTTCTTCATGAGCAAACAAAACGAAAGAACTGAACAGCATTGCTATTGTGGCAATGGTTCGGACTAGCAGTGAAGTATTCTGCCTGAGTCTTCGTGTACAAACTGCGAAAAAAGAAGAATAAAGTATGGATGGCATTCGTGACTCTCCAAAAGTGACGTGTGGGCAAGCGCCAGCCACAAACATTTGAAATCGAACTTCCATAAGCTGCCATGAACTCCATCCAGACGAGCTCGAGCGGCAGTGCAGTTCAGGACTGACCGTAAAGTTGAATATAACAAGAGCGTTGGAAAGAGAGTTTGATCCAGGTCAGATTGGTCTTTGGTGTAAACCTGGCACTACATTCTCGCAACAATTCGGTTTGTAGGCAGTGAGAAGATGAATCGGCAGGGTTATGGGCGTGGGCGAGTTGATATCTCTGTCCACGAAGCGCAGAGTGAGCAATGCGACAGTCCCAGGTCGGGCCAGAAAAACCCCAGCAAACTCAATCGAACGAATTCTCGGAAGTGCGACTAGAGTCACAAAGCAGAAGATCGTCACCAGTGACGATACTATTTGTTAGAAATGGATTCCTTGTATATAGAATCGAGCGGCGCAGAAAAGAAAAAGACCGCACTAGCGCTGAAGCTCGCTATGATCAGTATTTTCGAGCGGTAGAATTGCTCAAAGGAATCTATCAGTTCTGCCGGAACGAAACGATCAATTGCTAATGCTTGACAGAGTTCTGGCCTGCCCACTACTATCAACATACTAAATTGATCGCTTATTGAAAAAAGCCCCGGGCGCGAATCGCGACCGGGGCTTTTTTATTGGTTTACCTTTTACGTAAACAGGAGGCAACGCGCATGCCGGATGCAGATAAAAGGCAAAAAAGTAATCCAACAATCATTCTCTCAGCACTTGTATCGCTCGCAACTCTCAGCGGTGGTCCTGTTGATGCAACGGAGGAAAGCCAAATGAACCCAATATCAATAGACGAAGGACGATTTGTCCCAATCAATGGCAAGAACCAGTGGATAACTGTACGCGGCGATAATATCGGAAACCCTGTCTTGCTGATTCTTTCTGGCCCCGGCGTGGCACTGTCACCCGCTGCTCCTTTTTTCGAAACATGGGAAAGGCATTTCACTTTAGTTCACTGGGACCAGCCGGGTTCCGGGGCCACAGTAAGTGCCGATCCTGACCCAGCCCAGGCGTTAACTATTGAACGCCTGGTTAAGGATGGCATTGGAGTAACAGAATTTGTCCGCCAAAGACTTGATATAGAAGAGCTGGCAGTTGTCGGTGTATCTGGTGGGTCTGTCGTAGGTCTCACAATGATGCATGAACATCCAGAATACTTCTCAGCCTATATAGGCGCAGGTCAGTTCGTAAACTGGTCGCAGCAAGATGCACTAGGATACGAACTTTTGCTCAAAAAATCGCGGACCGATGGAAATCTGGAGGCCGAACAGGAGTTGTTGACCATAGGTCAACCTCCTTACCAGGACAGCACAACCGATACTATTAAATCGAAGTATCATTCTGCTCTGACTCTAGCCGAGATGAAGGAATTCGCCGAGTTCTCAGCAATAATGAATGAGACGCTGACTAATCCCTCGTCATCAGCCACCTACGTGCCTGAAGGTATAGCGATTCAGAATCCGCGTACATTAGCTAAGGCGGCCTATGAAGACTTGCGAGATGAGTTGTTGGGCTTTGATGCTCGCAAGTTGCCAATGGAATATGTCATGCCTGTATTTTTCTTCCAAGGTGAAGAAGACTACTATTCAGTGACATCAATCGTTCAAGACTATGCAGATGAAATCTCTGCTCCGCATAAGGAGGTAGTAGTGATTGCTGGTGCGAGTCACAGCGTTTTCTGGCTCCGCCAGGTTTTTCTGCAAGAGCTTATCCGGGTAGTAATGCCGGTTATCGGCAAGCTTCAATAGACAGGTCTCGATCTATGAAACCATGTATTTGATTGAGCTGATGTTTACCTCGTAACTTTCGAGATGTTGCCAACCTGTGGACATCAACAGGTTGGCAAAGTCTCAATACAATTGCTTTCCTTCACAACAATGATTAGTTCGAGTAGTCTGCAACTTTCTCGGTAGCTTCTTGCTTCTATCCAAGCATGAGTAACCGGCAGCCATTGTTGGGAAAAGCTGAAAATTCACAACAGGTGAGCAAACTACATAACACTCTATTTGTAAGATATAGATCCCTGGCCTATGGGAATTACACTTTCTGATTTTCGATATCGAGTTTTGTAGCCATGTTTAAGCATATTGCAATTTTGCTTGTCAGTTGGCTCACGCTGTGTGCTGCAAGCGAAGTTCGCGCTAGTGATGAATTCTTACAGATCTATACTGAGCTTTATGTGCCGAATAGCTATCGCGAGAACGACACCGGTCCAGTCGTTGGCTATGTTACCGATTTGGTTAGGGAAGTGATGGCGACGGCAGGGATTGACTACGAAATTGAGATGGTTCCCTGGATACGCGCTGTGCAGGCTCTCGAATCAACAGAAAACGTCATGGTGTATTCCATGGCCAGGACTCCCGAACGGGAGGATAAATACCATTGGATAGGTAAAACACTGCCACTTGAATTCTATCTCTACGGGATGAAAGAGCGGTTGATGGATCTGCCAAAGACACTCGAAACAGCAATTGATTCCCGGATAGGAGTAGTCCGTGAGGACGTTGTTGGTTTGTATTTGGAATCAAAACAGTTTACCGGCTTGGTCTATGTAAGACGTCCTTCTCTCTATTTAAATATGTTGGAGCGCAATCGCATAGATTTATTTCCTTTCACCCCTCTTGAAATCGGGCTGTTTGCGAGGATCAATGGATACAATGAAAACGACCTGATCGGCATCATAAAGCTTGATGAGCTTTCAACCGATCAGTACATGGTAGTCGGTAAAAATACGGATCAAGCAGTTCAGCAACGGCTCATGAGTGCATATCAACAAGTTGTGGATTCCGGGAAGTATGAAGAATTGTTAAAACCACTGTATCTTCAATACGAGACTATTAGAGTTGATATTTTGGAATAGGTGCAAAACGAACTCTTTCTGATCCGCGACTCAGCCTGGCCACTAATCAGTATCTTTTCTAGTGTACCCTTTGCTCTGATAGTGACGACAACACATATGCTCCCCAGTAGAATGGGTCGCGATAGCGCGGGTTTCGCTTAAGCGCGTGCTGAGCGAATTGTAGCGCTTCGGCATAGGTCAACCCCTCTGCGCGGATTCCACGATAGAACTCCTTCATGAACAAAGCTGTTGCTGCATCAGCAACCGGCCATAATGTTGATACTACCGAATCTACGCCCTGTGCCAGGAAAGCCCGGGATAGACTAAGAGCACCCTCTCCTGAGATCGCTGAGCCATTAGCTGTATCGCAGGCGCTAATTACAACCAAGTTGGAATAAAAACTGCGCATGGATATCTCGGCAAGCGATACGAATCCGTTACCACCTTGTTCATCATTTGCCAGGCTCAAACCGACGAGATCCGGAACCGCCTCATTAAAGTAGCCGTGTGTTGCGATATGTAAGATTTTTGCATTGCGGACTTCTTCGCTGAAAAATCGGCTTTCAGTTGCTTCACTATCGGTGAGAATCAGCCGCTCATTGGAATTAAAGTAGCGAGCTAGTTCTTGTGCTTCTATCGCTGAGAATGGCAGCCGCTCTCTTGCGCCTAACCAACTGCTGAAACCCTCATCTTCAGATTCTATTTGCACCTTGTTTCCATCGAATGCAGGATCTGCGATGACCGCGATCTCCAGTTGTTCGTCAATCGAGGGTTGAGAGGTAGAACCGAAGTATTCACTAAAACTCGGAACCATAGTGATTGTCGTCGCATCCACTAAGAAGCCGGTATCGTCGAACAAAGCGGAAAATGGAATTGTTACCTGAAGAGAATTCGATGAAATCAGCAAATTGGAAGTTGAAGGTTTAATAGCGACATCTGCCAACAAAAGATCAGAGGCTTCACGAATTGCGGATCGATCTCCATTGCTTGAGTCCTTAAAACTTGCTAAAGCATCTTTTAATTTGGTTGATACATCACCGCGCTCACCTAGATTCTTTACTTCCAGCAAGTTCCCTCGCATAGAAAACCGCCACAGTTTCTTCGGCCCCGCGACGTATTTTATGAACTGTGTATCTGAGGGCATCGCCGCAATCAGATCTTCGCTTCGCAGTATTTCCGGTTTTTGCCATGTATTTGATAGGCCATGTGCAGCAAAATATCGTTGTCGAGCGTTATTTAACTCGCGTTCTGCCTGAAGAAGGTTGCTTTCCTGAGAAGGTTGTTGAGCGAATGTTTCTAACTGCGAAGAAATTGCTACCCATTCAGCCCAAGCTTCAGGATTATCAGTAATCAGGCTTTGTAACATCTCCTGTCTACGTTGTCGTAGGCTCACAGCACTAGCTCTTTCGGAGACCTGAAATGCTCTCGCATTCAAGTCGGGATCACCTTGTTGCAGCAAATACTCTATGTGAGACAGATAAATCTCAGACGTACGTGCTGACCACAGTGGACCAAGTCTTACAGAATCAAATTCGACTCGTTGGCTTTCAATCAGTGCAAACACAGATTCGGAAACTTCTATGGCACGTGGCGTATCCCCAAGGTTTTGATACACATCAGCCAGAGTTGCCAGCAAAGTGATTTCATCAATAGGTTCAGCGCCATTAGTTTCTAGTTCAGTCAACGCAGCATCAAGTTGTGTAATCGATTCTTCAGATAAACCTAGGTCGAGTAAAATCTTTGCGTGATTGGTATATATCGCGATTCGATCAATGCCTGCATCCGAATTGTCAGTCGCGAGTTGATTTAATACTTGTGTGCTGTATTCGAGGGCCAATCCAGGCTCACCAGCGAGCCTTAAGTCGTGACTATAGTTAGCTTTCGCTGTTAGTAAAGATACAGTCCAATCGTTGTTTTCGAAGAATTCCAACGCTTTCCGACGATTGGCTAGGGCTTCACGATAATTACCTTGTTCTCGATGTATGGAAGCTAATTGAGAGATCGATTCGTACTTGCTGCGCTCCCGGCCTTCAGAGTCATGATGGGCAATAGCTCTCAGGGTATATTCCTGCGCCGAGTCGAAGTCCATAAAGAGCAAGGCTAAATCACCGAGTTTCCTATATAGATAACCATGGTTGCCGACGTCTGAAACAGTATTGATGTTCGCTATGGCTTTATTGTAGGCATTTTGAGCGAGTCGTAGTTGGCCGTGGCGCCGATAGTAATCGCCTATGTTTCCAAGAACTGAGTTTTGTCCAACAACGTCTCCTGCCAAGGCGAGATGCTTTTCGGCTTGCTTCAAGTGGTCAATATTTCTAATGTTCTCTCCTTGAACAAAAAGTACCCCAGCCAGATTACTGTAAGCATTACCTAGGATCTGTGAATCTTGGAATTCTTCACCAATCTTAATGGCTGCCTCTACTCTAGATTGCGACTCTCCAAGAAGCTTCTTACCGACTCCATTGCCGAGTTTCCAAGATAACATCATACCGTTATCTCCGTATTGGCTTAGAATTTCCGCTCGGTCTAACTGTAGATACTCCTGTTTATCAGACAGAACATTTGAATAAGCTAAATTATTTGTAACAGCTTTTTCAAATTCGACTTCTGCTTCTTCATATTCCTGCAGAGTATAGAAATGCCTGGCTACTAACCAATTAGAGTGGTAGGTGTGTAATGAAAAAGTTGGTTTCAGCTCTTCCGAAAAGTACTCCAACATGCGATCAAGTTGCGCGCTCGAATTTGGTATTCCAGCTTGTAAATTACACTGCACCAATAGTAGTGAAGCAATTTTCTTCCAATCTTCAGCTAGTTTTTCGATAGAGGAAATGGATTCGTATCGACTACAAGCAGACAGAGTGTATTCGCGAGAATAAAAGCCAAACTCAACGCCTGCCCTGTCAAATTCTTTAGCCATATCCAAATAACTTGGATCAGACACATTGTATTTATGAATGCGGAATTTACCGTTTGCAACATGAGTGTGCACGGGGCTAATGAAAAGCGTTGTTTCTACATTAGGTTCTAGAAGTACGAACTCCGGACCAGTCCGTCCCGAAGAACCGTCAGAATAGATATTGTCAGGTCTATTGATCCCCAGATCCAGCCCTCGTTGTTCTAGAACAACGAGGACTGATTCATGACCTGTTTGGATAGTCAGGGCATATGGCCATTCGGAGCTTTCGGTCCATGCTGGATCGGAATCGATTGACGAAATTTGACCGAGAACGCCAGCCGAATAGCCACCGAGAAGAAAAAGCAGAAGAGTCTTAAAAATCGACCAACCAGTCCCAGCGCACTGAGACTTCTTCACCGCTGCTACTATGCTTGAAATCAATGTAGGAGCTAATGTCAGTTGGGTTTGCTGCACTGTCTTTTTCTAAATTCACACTCTGAAAATCCCAACCTTCGACTGGGAAGTTTCCAGGGCCGTAACTCTCAATTTGCGTATCGCTGTTGGGCTCAACACCCTGAAAGTAGATATTCTCATATAAATCAACGATTTTCTCGTTCCACCTGCTGTTTATTCCGACAATTACACATTCCTGGCCTTCGTCATC
Source organism: Pseudomonadales bacterium (assembly GCA_028281635.1). Classification (GTDB taxonomy): domain Bacteria; phylum Pseudomonadota; class Gammaproteobacteria; order Pseudomonadales; family Pseudohongiellaceae; genus UBA9145. The sequence goes on from JANQJM010000178.1 coordinate 59,026, forward strand.
TTTCCAGGGAACGGTACAAGCGATCAATCGAGTCGGGCGAGACGAGACATAGCCAGCGAAGGCCGTATAAGGTTCGCTGTTCACATCCAGCTGATTGCCATTTTTGTCCAATAGCTCCACTTTGCTGATAATGCTGACATGTCTCCAGTTACTGTACTTGTGAGTCATAATTCATTCTCCACATTAGGGTTGTTGTGCATTAAGATTAATCCCCCCCTCAACTAACCAGATCGGGTTGGACAAAGGCTGCAATATCTGCCAGGTCCAAAGATCCGTTTCCTGATCTGTATTCTTGAAGTGCTTCAGATTCTCCAAAAACGAGATCGTCGACACTGCGATCTGTTGTCAGTGATCGATCCGTTGCTTCCACTGCTGCCAGTAGACCGTCTGCTACTAACCAACCGCCAAGACTTCCAAGTCGCGAATTCTGTTGAGTGTCTGCTTCCAGTAAGACGTAGACCCACAAGGGCGTGTTTTCAATCATGGTTCCGGCGCCAGCAGCTTTAAGTTCTCTGAAGAATGGAATTTGTTCAGATAGCGGATGCAGACCGATTCGACCTGCAACCTCTGAATCTCGTTGCAGCAACTGCCGACAGATTTCTTGTCCGGACTGAAGACCAAGCTCGCGACCACGCTGTATGTTGCGTTCCACTATGTTGACCGAATTCGGTGTAGGACAAGAATCAGGTGCTGCATTGTTTCCGGGTATTTGCAGCATGTAAGGATTAACCGAGAGGTCAATCTTCCTTGCCAGATTAGGGTGTATCGATTCCTGCCCGCGATAGTTATAAAAGCGAAAGAAAAAACGCCAATCTATACGGAACTCATTACTCAGAGGATTTTCCCGATCAATTGAAGTTCCCGTTGCGTGGAACAGATCATTAAGCAGGAGCCGGACTTTCTCACCACTGGCACCGAATCGGTAGTTAAGATCATATTGCGTGTCGACCATGCTATGGCCAAATCGCAACGCGGCACCAGCCAGCTCGAGTGCCAGTTTTAACTGCCCGTTGTTTCTCGGCAATAGTTTGCCTGATCCTTCTTTGATGACGACATCGTAGACAGACTCAGTTTGTTTTCCGGTTCGATCAGTAGATCCTGTAGGTAAGATTCTATTGGCGAAATCATGCAATACCAGATGATGAAATATTGTCACCACTTCTTGTCTGGCTATCGTATTAAGTATGCGTGGATTTCTTTCGCCCCGGGCTTGATGCAACTCCACGAGTTTGTTGTGCAGCTTCATGAACAGAAGTTGAATCTGAGCGATTAACAGGTTTTCGTCATTGCGGGGATCACCAATACGTGCGCGGCCGCTATCTTCTCTAGGGAGATCATTTGATAAGCCTTTATTGTCGACTCCCAGAATGAACTTGCCATTGGACTGATCGAAAGGA
>JANQJM010000211.1 GCA_028281635.1 Pseudomonadales bacterium
TCGCCACCGATTGTGGTTGGGGATGTGCTGGTAGTGCAACACATAACCTCCAATCGCCCTCATTACAAAGAGCGACCACCGACCTGGGTCAGAGGTTACAACATCCGAACGGGTGAAGTGATTTGGACTTTTCATACCATTCCACAGCAAGGTGAATTTGGTGTGGAAACCTGGCAGGAAGAGTCCTGGCGTTATACCGGCAATGGCGGTGTGTGGACACAACTGAGTGCCGATCTGGAACTAGGCTATGTGTATCTCCCCACTGAAGCACCTACCAACGATTTCTATGGCGGCCATAGACCAGGGGATAACTTGTTCACTCAGAGCGTGGTGGCTTTGGATGCAGCCACGGGCGAACGAGTTTGGCATTTTCAAATGATTCACCATGGACTCTGGGATTACGATACACCGGCCGCCCCCAACCTTATCGACATCACCGTTGATGGCAGAGAGATTAAAGCCCTGGCGCAAGTTACCAAACAGGGATTCACTTACGTATTTGATCGTGCCACCGGCGTACCAGTGTGGCCGATTGTCGAACGTGCCGTTCCGCAAAGCACTATTCCTGGTGAACGCACTTCAGAAACCCAGCCTTTCCCAACCAAGCCACCTGCGTTTGTTGTTCAGGGTCTGACCGAAGACGACCTGATCGACTTTACACCAGAGCTACGGGCACAGGCATTAGAAATCATTGATGACTATGTTTATGGCCCAATATTCACGCCACCCAGTCTTCCCGATGAAAGTGGTAAACGTGGCACTATTATCGTGCCCAGCGCCGGTGGTGGCGCGAACTGGCCAGGCGCGGGCATAGATCCTGAAACCAACGTGCTATTTGTGCCAGGCTCCAATGGTGCATTTACTCCTTTCATGGGAACACTACCCGCTGATGAATCGAATTTCCGATACTACCGGCTGGCCAATCGTGGCGTCCCAGGTCCACGAGGTCTGCCCTTGCTTAAGCCACCTTATTCCACGATTACTGCCTACGATATGAATCGCGGGGAAATTCTGTGGCAAGTACCCAACGGAGACGGCATGGCACGAGTCGAAAACAGCCCCGAAGTCGAAGGAGTTGAATTACCCCCACTGGGTGGTGGCGGAAGATATCCAGTACTAGTCACGGAGACACTGCTAATCCATGGTCAGAACATGGGCTACGGCCCTAAACTCATCGCACGTGATAAAGCGACGGGGGCGGAACTGGCCGCAATCGACCTGCCAGCGAATCCAGGTGGAGCTCCCATGAGCTATGCCACCGATGACAAGCAATATATCGCTCTGCCAGTGCTAACGACCCCAGTACCTGAACTGGTGGTTTACTCACTACCCAGCAACTGAATATCTGCTTAGTGCAACACTCACAGTTTAGCTTGGCATTTTCGTTTGGATATCGCGCCGCATAGCTCGAAATTTACTATCGTTGTGCAGACGATTGGCATTCGTAACACGTATTAATTAAACGCGATTGCACATTTAAACAAAGCCAAAAAGAGAAGTGTTACCTACAAAGTCTGTAGATCCGAGGCATGAACGGAATCCCGCGCTGGGGTTTGATGAGTTGATTGGCATAAACCTAATTGACTTCGTAGCATCTGGTACAGCTCACCACGATTTCCCGCCTTTTGATGAAGCACAAAGCTCCCCAAAACAAAGGGAACTTATCTAAACACTTTGAAGCACCAATTTCTTAAGAGCATCTAGAAGCTCATCAAGGTGCTCTTGGTTTCTTGCTTGTTGTTTCATTGCCGAGGTGCTTCGCTGAATGTAGTCAGCGAGCGCTCCTAGTGTCAACTTGGACGCTCGTATTGCAGATTTGTGCGGGGTGAGAATGCGCTCGATAATTGCACAGAATTTGTCATTACTATTTTCTATTTCGTCACGGCTTGCGGCGTTCATACCTTGAATGATGTCTTCGGCATTCGGTGAAGCATGGATAATTGCGTAGGGCTCCTTAGCAATCTTCTGGAAAACAAGGTCCAGTTGACCTCCAAGGGTTGTCCGCGTTTTCAATCCTTTCTCAATTTCTTTTAAAGCTCGCTCCGTGAACAATCGAATTGTGGCTCGAAGCACCTCGTCTTTATTAGCATAGGCATTGTAGAGAGTTTGCCGAGAAATCCCTGCAGCCTGCGCAATATCGCTCATACTCGCACGCTGCACGCCATAACGTGAGAAAACTTCGTACGCCGAATCGATGATGTGTACTTCCCTTTCATTCATAGCGACATCTTGACATTTATACAAAATATGTCAACATTGACAAATATACATATTTTGTCTAAGTGATTGATTTGGAGAATTGACATGTTAGCCAAGCCTATAGGCCGTTTTCTAGCAAGCACTATGCTTGAACCACTACCGCAACCTATTCCCAAAACACCCGATGATTACGGGATGGAATATCGGAATGTTGCATTTCGAACGCGAGATGGATTGACGCTACGAGGATGGCTGGTTAATGAAGAAGCCCGAAGAATTATCATCATGACCCATTTCGGCTACCGGGCAAATCGCTACGGATACCAGCTTAGGTATCAACCGAGACTCACTAAGCCGTATGACAAAGAGATCGAATTCGGCTATGTAGCGAAATGCCTTGTTGAAGCTGGCTATGCTGTGTTGATGTATGACCTGAGAAATCATGGCGAAAGTGACAAAACTAAATTAGGTGTAGGGACAGGAGGTTTTGAAGAACGCTTAGACGTTATTGCGGCTATAGAATTCGTTGATAGTGAAGTAACTAAGAAGGAGAAGCCTATTGGACTTTTGAGCTATTGCTACGGTGCCAATACATCATTCTTTGCCATGCAAGAAGACAGACAAACATTCGAAAAAGCAGGTGTGAAAGCGATGGTGGCACTACAACCACTACGCAATGGCGATTACTTGAAGTCAATGAAAATTCCGAATTCAGTTTATGAAGCTGCAGAAGACTATTATCAGTCCAGTTCTGGAGGTCACTCACTACTTCCCCCAATAGAAGAAGCAGCGAAATCTACTTGCGTACCAACGCGGCTTGTACAAGCGCGTAAAGACCCCAATACAAACTTGGCATGGATTAACGACGTGTACTCCAATATCCCAGTAGAAAAGGAAATGTTCTGGCTAGAAGAACCCACCCACCGATTCGATGGCTATAACTGGTTTAGGGATCACCCTGAAGACATGCTGGGCTGGTTTAATCGATACATGAGCTGAACCAGAGCGATTTTATACAAAGGCGGAGGGTCAAATGGGAACTTATGCTATAACTGGAGGAGCGTCTGGGATAGGAGAAGCCACAGCTGCACTCCTTAGAGATCAAGGCCATTCAGCTATCGTTGTGGATGTGCTCGGGGGCGATGTTATCGCTGATCTGGGGACTCGAAGTGGGCGAGGTCAAGCCGTTTCTGAAATCATAGAGTTTGCGCCTGCTGGACTGGACGGCCTAGTAACTTGCGCGGCTGTTCACCCAGACCTGGGAAACAATAGCGTGCTGGAAGTTAATTATCATGGCACCTGCCAGATTGTCGAAGGCCTATACGACAGCCTGAAGCAATGCGCAGGCAGTGCCGTTTTAGTTTCCTCACACACGTCAGTTCTACTGGCTAATCCTGAGTTAAGCGACGCGTTACTCGCCAATGATGAAACGAAAATTGCTGAACTAACTATCGATGCAGACCCATATACAACTTATGCCAGCGTAAAAAGGGCCCTGATGTTGTGGGCCAGAAGAAAGACACCCGCATGGGCTAAACAGGGTGTGCGCTTAAATGTAGTTGTACCTGGTTACACACAAACCCCGATGACAGAAATTAGTCAGAACAATCCCGAGCAACAGGAACTCATTGCCAACTTTAAGGCTGCAATCCCTCTCACAGGTGAAGCTTGCAGTCCTGGAGAGACAGCCGCTGCGATTCTATTCTTTCTCAGTGAAGGAGCCAGCTTCATAACCGGTCAATTCTTATTCGTTGATGGAGGACAAGACACCGTATTACGTCCTGATGCCGAGGGATTCTAGCGAGCCTATACTCAAGCCTGAACACATAGTTATATTTAGTTATTTTTTACAGAGCCGTCAATCGCTCAGGCGGACTCGAAAAATCTGGTTGGTGCTTTGCAAATTAGCCATTTAGTACTGGAGTTGAGGTTTTACTCGGTACTCTTGTCGCATTCATCGCATAAGTCTTATCATTGATTCTCAGCCTCAACGTCCCGCCTGCGCCTATAACACCTACCCAACTGACTGTTATGAGTAAATATCTCAGAGTGAAGATAAAACGCTTGCTGCAGCACTCCTGGATTGGGGCTGGTCTCCACACGCTGCTCAACACTGCAGCACTTGGACAGACCGATCAAATAGAAGAAGTCCTAGTGTTGGGAGAAAGCCAATCTGATTACCGGGTTAACGAGTTATCTCAATCCAAGTTTACGGAAAGCCTTAAAAAAACTCCCCAGTCAATTAGCACACTGTCGCGCGAGCTGTTGGAAGATCGCGCAGCGATGTCATTGAATGATGCGTTGCGTAACGTGCCAGGTATTACATTGGGAGCCGGCGAGTTTAGCTGGCAAGGTAATAACCCTAGCCTACGTGGATTTTCTTCACGCAATGACATGTTTATGGATGGCATGCGAGATTTTGGCAGTTATTACCGGGACCCATTTAACCTGGAAAGCATCGAAGTTTTGCAAGGACCCTCATCGGTAATTTTCGGCCGCGGGTCTACTGGTGGCGTCATCAACCAGGTGAGCAAAACCCCAGCCCCCGATCCACTACGGAGATTACACATCAATGCGGGGAATGCAGATACTCAACGAGTCACTGCAGACCTTAGTCAACCCGTTTCGTTGTTGAACAGAAGCGGTGCAATCAGACTGAATTTACTGGGTCATCGCGGAGATTTTCCCGGTCGTGATGGGGCCTACACAGAACGTTATGGAATAGCACCCAGCATCCGATTCAGCCCTAGCGAACGAAGCGAGCTAATCCTCAGCCATCTCCACCAACACGGTGACTCAATCCCTGACTATGGCTTACCCTGGATCGAGGGCCGGCCGGCCAATGTACCAAGGGAGTCTTACTATGGCTTTATTGATGATTTTGTTGACACCGAAACTGATGTGACCACGATTACTTTCAACCACCAATCCAATGAAGCCCTTAGATTTAATGCCATGGTTCGCCACGCAAACTATATGCGCAGCACTCGCATTAGCGAACCTCAACTAGTAGACCCGACGCTCGGAGATTCAACCGCAACAGTTCGACGCTTCGTTTTTCGGGGAGAAAGTGTAGAGCGTATGCTACAAGGTCAGCTTAATGTGATTTCTCAGTTTCAAACCGGCTCTATAGGTCACACATTTGTGGCCGGCATCGAATCAGGTAACGAATTTTCCTCACCAGAATTTGGATTCGGAACGGGAGTCCCGAATACCACCCTGCTTAACCCAGCCGTCGAAAAGTTCTCTGGAAGCACGCCTGTCCACCTGGCATCAGATACTGATGCTCGATCGGCAGCAGTCTACTTTCTGGATACGCTGCAATTAAATGATCAGTGGCAGTTAATGGCCGGACTGCGTCGTGACCGCTTCTTCACAGATTATCGGGAGAACCGTTTTCAAGCCGAAGGCACGGCAAGCACGCAAAGCCAGGTGCAAAGTAAAGACATAGAGACCAGCTATCGTCTGGCCCTTATATTCAGCCCGCAAGAATCTGGATCGCTCTATCTCAGCATTGGCAACTCATTCAATCCCTCTACTGAAGGGTTATCTCAAATATCCAGCGGCCGCAATCTGACCATTAGTAATCTCAATCTTCAGCCTGAAGAAAACCGCAGCGCTGAGTTAGGGACCAAGTGGGAATTAGCCGACGGGCAGCTTTTACTGGATGCCGCCCTATTCCAAATTGAAAAAACTAACGCGCGTGTACCAGACCCGGCGAATCCGGGATTCAATATCTTGGCAGGTAAACAAGAAGTAGAGGGTTTTTCAATAAATTTAAATGGGCGTCTTAATAATCGCCTGCAGCTGGCAGGTGGCTATACCTATCTAAATAGTTCACAAGCTGTATCTTCACAAGTTAATGTACCCGCAGATAGTCCGCTACAGAATGTCGCAGAAAACAATTTTTCCTTTTGGATTTACTATGATACTCCATTAGGACTGCAGGTAGGCGCAGGAGCACGATTCGTAGACGACCGGCTTGCTACTATTACCCTACCCTCCAACTCTGTATCTGATTACTGGAGTTTCGATGCGATGGCCAAATATCAATGGTCCAAAAATTTGTCTTTTAAGATTAATCTTACAAATTTGGCTGATGAGTATTATTTTGACCAGTTACATCCCTGGCACGTTGTACCTGGTCCCGGTTTTGCCTCTGTATTCGCAATCAATCTGGACTACTAGTGTTTCTCGCATCGTTTCAACTTTTAGACAGGCAGTCCTTGCAACAGATTCAAGAGGAACTGGCTGCAGCAGAATGGTCAGACGGTCGTGGAAGTGCAGGCTATCTTTCGCAAACGGCTAAACAAAATCTGCAACTTGCCCCTGACAACCCAATAGCCCAAAAGCTTAGTGGTCGTTTGCTTCAAGTGTTGAACTCGAACGAATCTGTTATCGCGTTTGCGTTACCCTTACATTACGTCCCCCCGCAGTTCAATCTATACAGGGACGGTCAACACTACGCACGGCACATCGATGGCTCCATCAGGCCAGTCGATTCGGAGAACTTTACGGTGCGCACTGACCTCGCCGGCACAGTGTTTCTCTCTGATCCAGAAAGTTACCAAGGCGGGGAACTCTGCGTCGAGGACGGACAAGAGTCACGAGAGATTAAACTGTCTGCTGGAGAGGTGTGTATCTACTCAAGCCGACATGTGCACCAGGTCAAATCGGTTTCCAGCGGACAGCGCTTAGCGGCTTTTTTCTGGATTCAGAGCCTGGTAAGAAATGATTCTCAGCGTCAGATCCTGCACGAACTGGATAAAACAATACAGCGCATGGGACAGGCCAACCCCAGCGACGAAAATGTAGTGAACCTGGCGAATATCTACCATAACCTGTTAAGAGAATGGGCTGAAACGTAAAACAAGAACATCAAGTTTTGTACCATATGATTTAGATTCGCAGCCAATCCACGTCGATAAAAGTCGAGATCAGCTGCCTGATTGTTAACTGTGGCCTAAGCCCACAGATTGTCATCTGAATTGATTTCTCTCATATTCAATCGAACTGATCTCTGATATCGAAACAGCCCTGCTCATCTCACGCTCACTCCATAAAAAGCCTGCATTTAGTTTGATTTTCGAAATCAGCAGGATTTTCGTGCACACTTTGGCTAAGCTTGAACGATATCGGTGGCGACTTACTTCTACAACGCATAACATCGATTTAGTACCAGTTAAGAGTAGTGCCTTTAGTCAAAACAGCTGGCAAATCAATAATTCGGAACGCTCTCTCGCAGGAGAAAGACAATGAATAGGACTATTGACTGCAGATCCATAGCGCCATTAGCAGTAGCCATTACGATGTGCGGCATGCTGCCAGCGGCACTGGCACAGGAAAATCCGAGCGTGACTTATAATGGTGAAGCCGGTCGCATCATCAATGAAAATTGCGTTGTCTGTCATCGAGAAGGCGGTATCGGTCCAATGCAGTTTGAAACCTATGAACAGGTTCGCCCCTGGGCCCCTCTCATCCAGTTCAAAGTCGCCAACCGCGAAATGCCACCCTATGCCTATGACCATGGGATTGGTATACAGGAACTGCAGGGTGACTGGCGGATGGCTCAAGAAGACATTGATGCACTGGTGGCCTGGGTGGACCAGGGAGCACTGCTCGGCGATCCTGATTCGCCTCCTTCTCCACCTGATCTAAAAGATCCAACCGAGTGGAATTTCGTCGATCAGTTTGGCGAGCCCGATATCGTGGTTCGTTCTGTGCCGATCGACGTACCTGCTAATGGCAATGACATGTGGCATCAACACTATGTGAACTCAGGCATGACGGAAGATCGCTGTGTCCGCGCCGTTCAGGTCAAACCCCGAGGTGATGCTCAGTCAGTGGTGCATCATGCCAATGCGGCAGCCTATAGTCTGGATGAAAACGGTGAACTGGAACGTCAGGGTATGCTCACTGAATACGCCATGGGCAAATGGGGCGAGATCGTACCCGAAGGTGTATGCCGCAAATTCGGTGCCGACACCGTAGTGCAGTGGGATGTCCACATGTTCCCGGGAGGTCTGGGGTCAATCGCACCTGACTCGGTTATTGAAGACAACCAGGTAGAGCTAGGACTGTGGCTCCATCCTGCAGACTACGATCAGCAATCCGTTTTTCCTCAAGAGCTGCACACATTTGATATTCAGTACACCAGAGACAATCGTCGTGAGCATCTGGTCATTCCTCCCCATGGCAAATTAATTACCCAGGGATATAAGTCTTTCGACCATCCGGTGCGGATCGATAGTTTCCAACCCCACGGACATTTAAGAATGGTGGCTGCCTCCGCAGAAATCTACTATCCGGAAACTGATGAGCTGGTACCCATCAGCCAGATTTCTAACTGGAGTGCCACCTGGCATCACAGTCACATATTCGAACCCCATGTGGCGCCACTTATGCCCACAGGTGCTGTGTTGATCATGCGACAGTGGTACGACAATACTGTAGATAACCCAAACAATCCCGATGCAGATCAGTGGGTCTATGGCGGTGATCGCACGACAGATGAAATGAGCCATGCCTGGGTTGCGGTTACACATCTGGATGAAGAAGGCTATGAGCGCTTAGTTGCAGAGCGTGAATCACAATCTGATCACTCCGGCGCAGGACTTGACTAACCTAGGCAAGTACTAAAGTGCGCAATGATTGAATTATTCGGCGCAATCTAACCACCGAGAAAACCCAGCCGCTCGATAGAGTGCCTGGGTTTTTAGTTTGGAGCTACCGCAAGACATGGAAGGAGGTAAGATATGCAAGATTTCTCCAACAAAGTTGTAGTAATTCCTGGTGGCGCGACCGGAATCGGATATGGATTTGCCAAAGCCTTTGGCGCTGAGGGCGCTAAGATTGTCTTGGCGGCGCGCAGGGAGAATCGTTTACAAGAAGCTGCAGCCCAGCTAAAAGCTGAAGGTATAGATGCAACCTATGCACTTTGCGACGTTTCCAGGCGTGAAGACATAGAAGCGTTAGCTGATTTTGCCTGGGACTGGCAGGGTCATGTGGATGTGATGGTAAATAATGCAGGCATTTCCATTCCACAGGCTCCGTTGCTCGATCTACCTGTAGCTGAGATAGAGCGTATATTTGCAGTCAACTTCTACGGAGTGCTGCACGGCTCACAAGTCTTTGGCAAACGATTTGTAGAACAAGGGACACCCGCAGCCATCTATAATGTGGGTTCCGAAAACTCGCTATTTCACGCCGTTCCTCTTAGCGGACCCTATGTGGCAACTAAACACGCCTTACTGGCAATAACTGAATCTTTGTACGAAGAACTACCAGAATTCGTTGATGTCAGCCTGATCTGTCCCGGCTTTGTGGTTTCTGAGATAGGGCCAGAAGAGCAGATGCAGCATGGCATGCCAACCGACGAATTCGTCGCCATCGCAATGAAGCAGCTTAAAGCCAATCAGTTTTTTGTCGTATCTCACGCTTACAATATCGAACGTATCGAAGCGCGCTATCAATTGCTTAAAAGCGCATTCGATACCTATGCCCCACGCTATGATGGAGATGCAGAGTACGATGTGCGTACGCTTGTTGAACCTCTGCTACAAGAACAAGCTGGCCTTAACTTGCGTAAAGTTAGTTCAACGATCACTGAAAAGTAACGACTAAACCAGGAGAATTCATCGTGAGGTGCTGCAAAATGATTGTCTATGAGTTGTCCATTTCGCTGCATAAGTGCGCTTGCTTATTTGTACTGACGTGCCTGATTGGAACGGATCCAGTTTTTGCTCAAGATCCAAATTTACTTGTTGCCCCCGGCGCCGAGTTACAGGAGATCGCGGACGGATTCGATTTCACTGAAGGACCCGTCAGTGACGCTGCAGGAAATTTGTATTTTTCAGATATTCCCAACAACAGAATTCATCTGCTTTCGACTGATGGCACTCTCAGTGTATTTAGAGAAAACTCTGGGGGTGCCAATGGTTTGTACTTTGATAACGATGGCAACTTACTGGTATGTGAGGGTGCACAGGAAAGTAATCGACGCATAACGCGCATCACGCTCAATGGTGACGTCACCGTGCTTGCGGACAACTGGCAAGGCAAACGATTCAACAGCCCCAATGATCTGTGGATGCGACCTGACGGTGGCATCTATTTTTCCGATCCTCGCTACTTCAACTATGACGACATGGATTTGGATGGCTACTATATCTTTTTCATTCCCCCGGATGGTGGTCCGGTTGTGCGGGTGGCGGACGACCTGGATAAACCTAATGGAGTCATTGGCACGCCAAATGGAGACCGGGTGTATATCTCTGACGCCGACGTCACCTATGTCTATGATGTGAATGAAAATGGCAGCTTGAGCAACAGACAAGTCGCGGCGGACATAGGCTCCGACGGGATGACGCTGGACACCAATGGAAATCTCTATCTCACCCGCGGTGGTGTGCAGATCTATTCACCGGAGGGAGAGAAGATTATGACGATTGAAACACCTTTTGCCCCGACCAATGTCACTTTCAGAGGACCGGACAAACAAACCCTAGTCATTACCGGCGCCACACCCGGGCTCTACTCCTTACGCATGAATGTGCAGGGAATTTAGAGCCGGAGCTGATGCCATCAGTAAAGAAGAAATAGCAAACCGACTCAGTTGCTGAATCTAATCTACTATCGAGAACCCCATAACCTTTCTCGGCTTATTGCGATAACTCTCGGTTATAGCCTGCATCGCGGTAATGACAGCTTCATCTCGAAAGTTGATATGGCGATAAGATGTCAGTTGGGTCATGAACACTCCCACCATGTGCTCGACTGGATCAATCCACATACCCGTACCCCAACCTCCTCGATGACTGAAGCTACCGGGGGACATGGGTACGCGCGCCTGCCCGGCGTCAACCAATACTCCCACACCTAATCCGCTTTTGTAACCAGGACCCCAGGCGGGAAGAAAATAGTCTGCATGGGTACTGATCATTAAATTGACCGTTGTTGGACTAAGAATTCGCACGCCATCCAGTTCTCCGCCATTAGCCAACATCTGGGCAAAACGCCAGATGTCTGGAGCGGTGGAGAATATACCTGCCCAGCCTCCATAATGAGCAGCGCCCGAAACTGGGGTTAGCGCATATTCAGGGTCGCGGTAGATCTCTAGTGTGTTGTCAGGCCCTGTTGGTTGATAGACAGAAGCAACTCGATGGAGTTTGTCTTCGGGCACTTCGTAAAAGGTATCGTTCATCTGTAATGGTCCGAACAACCTTTCCTGAAGGAACTCATCGAGCCCCATGCCTGATATACGCTCTATCAAAAACGCAACGTAATCCAGGGAAGTCCCGTAGTTATATTGCGTGCCAGGTTGAAACCCCATAGGTAAAGAGGACCAGGCGAGGATGGTTTCCTCAAGGGTGTCAAGTCGTGGAATGAGTGCCAGCTGCTCTTCATCCAATAAATCGCGATCAGGGTCCAGGCCGGAAGTTTGCGTTAGCACATGACGATAAGTTACTGGCGATTCAAGAGGCTCGAGCCTGGTACCCAGCACATCATTAACCAATACTTTCTTATCAGCTATTTCCGGGATGTACTGGCTTATCGGGTCATTCAGCCGAAAATGGCCTTCTTCAAACAGAATCATCAGGCCAGCACTGACCACTGTTTTTGTGATGGACATGATGTGGAAGATTGTGTCATCAGTCATCTGTTCCCGGCTGGCAACCGTCTTCCAACCGAGTGGTTCAAGTTGCACAATCTTCCCGTCACGTGCGAGCAAAGATACAGTCCCTGCAAGCAAGTCATTGTCAATGTATCCCTGCAACTTCGAAGTCATGCGGTCAAGGCGTTGCGATGACACACCAACACTTTCAGGAGAAACCATAGGGAGCTCAGTGTCAGCAGATAGGTTTGAATGATAAAGAGCTGTTCCTGTCACTACTGCACAAACGTAAAGAGCCGGTCTGATTCCGAACTTTAGAAATTGCATTACAGTTACCTTTATAAGCTCCAATTAGAACTATGGAGTCGCTTCATATTCACTAATTACATATATTCAAGAATCGCTTCTTGCCAAACTCTGTAACCAGCCCCTAACAAGTGGAGTTCATCATTACTCAGAGAGTTGTTAATCGAGACGCCCTCGTCATCGAGGAATAAGGGATGCAAATCTATCCATTTCGCATAGGAAGGGATAACTGAGCGAAGAGTGCTGTTTAATGACTCGACCCTGTCCTTGTAATCAACGGCTCTGGGGAGAATACTCTGGACGAATATTTCAGTTTCTGGCGATTCTGATCTGATTACGGCTAATATTTCGAGGATATTAGCAACGATGTCAGCTTGTTCTACGTCGAAAAACAAGTCGTTAGTACCAATCAGAAGGAACAGCTTGCCGGGGCGACCCTCGACAATATTATCCATGCGAGCCAACACACCTTCGGTAGTATCTCCACTGATGCCTCTGTTTCTAACCATTTGGCCAGGAAACAACTCGTTCCAGGCACCACCGGCTGTGATCGAGTCACCAAGAAACACCGTATCTCCTGGTTCTACCGAAAATGTATTGAATAAGGTAACCGCTCTCTCAACAGGTGCAGCGCCGAAAAAACCTTGCAAAAATGCCAGCGGACCTGTTGCCAAATACCATACAAGCGCAATCAGCAAGACCACGTTTAGCAAGAGTGACAGTCCCAGCCCGAGCTTCCTGATTTTCATAGATTAGTGGCTACAACGTTTACGTTGCCTGCTCTCAAAAGAACACCAAGTAAAAAGTTTTCAACGAAGAACGCTATTGTCACCACCCGAATCAAGAAAGCGCTGGGAATCCTCAGCATCCATCAGTTTTACAACTTTGTCGGGATCGATACGAAAGGTCAGGTACGTCGCATGATCAGGGATCTCTATCCAGGCGTGACCAGTGCCAGCTGGTATGAATAACACGTCACCGGCTTTTAGTTCTGTTTCAACACCATTTCGCACATCGGTTGCATTGTGGCCTGGCCCATTTAAGTTAGTTACAGAATAGCTGTTTGCCCCCCTGGGTACAGAACCGATGAGTTCCGGGCCGGTGAGCACGGTTCCACTACCGCTTAACATATAGTAGATCTCAGTCACGAGGGAATGTTCAGCAACCCGCCCAGTTGGCGACTGCAAAGCGTTACGATGGACTACTGCGACTGTGGCGTTGGAACGCCCTACATCAATGGCACGAATTTGCATATCACCTACAGCCGAAGAAGTTCGACCAAGGTCGATGTAGCGCTGAATCTCTTCTACGGAAACAAGTTCCGCGTGGCACATATTACATGATGGCTGAACATCTTCCTGCGCAGCATTGCGCCCGAGGAAAAACACAACTGCTACCAGAAATGTAAGCGGAATAGTCTTCTTCATCATGAGAGTTACCTCCATCTTCTTTTAATGTACTTGTGGTCTTTTTACTGCCGTTTTTTTTACTAAATTTCGCAGCACAGCTAGTTCTCTCAGCTCTATTTCCAACTCATCATCAGGTAAAGTATTTATTGTCGTTAGATGAGTGCGACTAAAAGTTCAGTGCCGGGGGGACAATCACCAGATGCTTCTAGCTTTCATGGGGATATCGATAAGACTGCCATCACCTCTAACTATCTCAATTTGAAAGTTCTCTTCGTCGAGTCTTGTATAAGAAATAGATACAAATCCGTCATTTGCAATAGCCCTGAACTTAACACTGTTTTCTGTTATCAATTCCAGTTCCATTTCCTGAGGGTGTTCCCGGCGAGAGACAAAGCCCGTCCCAAACTGATTGACATGGAGCACCAGCGAATCACCAGCTTCCTCAATCATGACGATTTCATAAAACCCCGTCGATTCATTGTTTGGTCGCACGCGAACCATCGCGACTATCGAACCTCCTTCAGGAGCCAGCCAGTTTTCTTCAATATCTGAAGGGCCAAACTTGCCGATCCAGTTACCAGTCAGAAATCTCAACTGTTCTATAGTCGCCACCGGACCGGCGGTTACTGTTGAAGATAACAGGAACGTCAGGACAGTAGCGATTACCGATCTGATGATGATTTTTAAATTCACGTTAAACTCCAATTTCCCTTTATGAAATTGCGTCTAGTAAGAGAAATAAGCAGCGATTAGTCAATTAAGGCACCATAGACTAGTGCGGCTAGTTCAGCACGAATAGAGGCCGTTTCAGCTACCCGCATATGCTGCGTCATACTGATGACGATTAGCTCTTCCTTTGGATCGATCCAGAAGTTGGTAGACGCTGCTCCGCTCCAAAAGAATGTGCCTTCAGTAATCGGAATGCCGAATCGAGTTGGATCTTCTACGACACCAAAGCCCAACCCATAGCCGATGGATGACCCTGGGCCTGCCCGTCGTTGATCAGGCAAATGATTACGACGCATGTAGTCAACAATTCGGGATCCCATAATTCTATGCCCATTCAATTCGCCGCCGTTTAGCATGGTCTGAGCGAATCGCCAATAGTCGGCCGCAGTCGAAACCAGGCCGATACTGCCTCCTTTGTATTCCTGATCCCAGGTATAGCTATTGACAGACCAGGGTTGCACGAGCACACCACCTTCAGGATGACCATGAACATCATCAATAGGGACTAACTCTCCGTCTTTACGCCAATGCACTGGCGCTAGTCGATCGGCTTCTTCAGCATCCACCCAGTAACCGGTTTCATCCATGCCAAGTGGGTCAAACAGGTGCTGTTGCAAATACTCGTCTATTGGCATACCTGTAATCACTTCCACCAATCTCAGGGCAATGTCATGGCCTATTGCATAACCGTATTGAGTACCCGGCTGGAAACGTAAAGGTAATTTCGACAAGGCCGTCATCATTTCTTCCAGGGAAGTGTCCGGATTGTAAATTCCCAACTCAACAAAGCGATTGTCCATTTCTGCCACACCCAGCCCATGGGTAAAACCAGCAGTATGACGCAGGGCATCCTGAACAGTTGGCTCGCGATCAAGGCTTACAGTTTCATTAAGCGAACTGCTCGGTGTACGCAGCACTCTGAGATTGGCAAATTCTGGAATGTAATCCGACAACGGATCGGTAAGCCGAAAAGCACCTTCTTCAAACAGCATCATTAATGCAGTGGCTGCAATCGGCTTGGTCATGGAATAGAGCCGAAACAACGTATCCGTTTCCATGGGTGTTTTTTGATAGGCGTCAGCATATCCGACGGCACTGAGATGAACTACTTTTCCTTGTCTGGCAACAAGAGTAACGATGCCGGCTATTTCCCCGTTCTCAATTCGCTTGGAAAAGAACGGTTCGATCCGCTCGAGTTTTTTCGAATCTAGACCAACGTCCTCAGGTGAGGCCAGAGGTAGATTGCCATCCGCTGCCACGAAGCTGCTGACGCTTAGTACCAGCAATATCGCCACTGAATGCATAAGCTTCTTCAACATCATATCTCCACTTTTGCTGGTGCCCGTAGGGCTTGGTAACTTAGTTCAGGCTAACGAGAAACGGTTTGCCGTGCGCCTTCATGCTCGTTACAACTTACTGCTGTGCAAATCTGTCATGCAATCGATAATAGTGCCTCAACTTACAACTCAAATTCATCGATATTTCGAAATCCCTAGAAACTTGTTCGGAATCAGAAGGAAATTGCAATTGCAGAGATTTACTAACCCTACAGCCACATTGAGTTCTGCTGAGTCAGCACCGCAGCTAAAGCAAGGAATTCAAAGGTTGTAGTAGCAAGCAATCGAGCACTGCAGGCGTAGAGGCGGGTATTTTTTGTACAAAAGCAAGCACTAAAGCATGCCAAACACTTGGGGGATTAGATGATGATTCGATCTACTATTGAGGCACACGAATTCTGTCGCCTAACCCAACAGTTTTCTGAAGCCGATTCAGCACACAGCAGCCCTTGCTCATGATAATTTGACCGCTTATTCCGCAGGACTGTTTCTGTGCATAACCCGATATTCTCTTGGCGTGATGGAATACTTGTCCTTGAATGCCTTGTAAAACGAGGACAGGGACACATATCCAGCGTCTATACCAACGTTGGATATAGGGGCATCAGTAGTTATCAAGAGCCGCGAGGTCTCCTCAATTCGATAGTGATTAAGGAAATCACTGAAATTTCTAAACCGCATGTATTTATTGATAGCCCTTCTGACTCGATACTCTTGACTGGAGATGTGTAACGCAAGGTCTGCCACTGTTAGTTGAGGTTGAAGGTACAGTTTCTCAACTTCCATTGCATTTTTGATTTTCTCTATAAGCGCGGATTCGCTCTTGCCAAGCTCTTGTCCTCCACTAATTATCCCGGTCTGCGGCGCTCGATCGAAACTAAGGAGTTCTTCAGGCACTCGAAACTTCCATATTACGAGGATAACGATAAGAAAATAGGTATAAATCGAGTACACAACCGTTGGCAAAGGTTGTTCATCCAACACGTTTATGCCAAACATCCTCACCGCCACCAACACAGTCATGTTCGCGCATATGAGTAACAGTAGCGTTCCAATGCTGAATGTAAACGCGACCCTTTCCTTTCGCCTTTCCAAAACGAGATCTGATTTATACCCTTTGACAGCAAACTGCAGCGCACCAAAGATGAACCCAAGCATGACAGCCTGGGAATAGAACCAGGCGATATCAGCCAGAAAGCCTTCTGCAACTGCGGCCAGATTGGCGCTCATGCTCGCATACACTCTCGCCACAAGTGCCGACGCTGCGAGAAGCCAGACGATTATTGGAACTCGTTGTTGATGGTTATGATCTACGAATAGAAAGTAAGCGACCAACCACAACAATAAGGTTGACGCATTGCCAATCCGAAATAAGACGATTTTTGTCCAGACCAGAATTAGCGGTTGCTCAGAAGCCGGCCATAAACCAATAGCATCAGCAAGCAGATAGCAGATAACACTAAACATCAGCGATGCCACTAACATACCAAGCACTGTGTTTCGGTGATGTGTGAGTGTGAACAAGCCGATAAGAAACAGGTGGGAAACAGCCAGAGATAAGAAAACGATGTGCAAGATACTCATGGGTCTCTCTTCTGCGCTAGTCGAGTGCTGCCTTCAAACCGTCTTAAATATCGCGGTTTTGGCAGTTCTAAGCATCACAGCTAGCCCGCTAACTGGTGTGCATTTTTTGGAATACTACTCCTAATTCTGAAATCGTGCATCACTCAGAACCAGAGCCTGCTGCGGCGACTATGGATTCTACTCCAGGATTCTGTCGCGCAGAATAAAGTTCGAATTTCAAAATTCGGAGAAAGCTGAAAACTTCGGATTTCTATCAATCAATACGAATACTTGGAAAAACAGCCAGGAATCATTTTCCTAACTCATTTTTGAGATACTCTTATTCGCACAAATCACAATTGGCTGTTGAATGTTTCAATGTTAAACAGGCAAGCGTTCTGAGCAACCTAAGTCGAAATCTAATCATTCTTTAGGGATTAGAGAGAGGATCAGCCCTTAGCTTTCCAGCACCAGCTAAGTAAACAATTAAATCAATTTAGTCGGTTACGGATTTACCATGACGAAGAAAACTAAGTACCTAGGCGTAGCCAGTCTGAGCGCATTTTTTTTAACGCTTTCTGTATTGGAAGACAGGTTACAGGAATCCGCCATTGCCGCTAGCAGCGACAAACTGGTGCCGGTATTCGAGGTGAACCCTTTCTGGCCCCAGCCGTTGCCAAACAAATGGATCCTCGGTCGCACTATTGGTATTGACATCGATGACAGGGATCACGTTTTCGTCGTGCATCGCGATACTGACGATATGTTCATGTCTCAAGAGCTTGGACTTGATCGGGGCAATGCGGAGTGCTGCACGGCGGCGCCGCCAATTCTGGAGTTCGACCCAGCGGGAAACCTGGTGAATGCCTGGGGAGGAGTAGACAATTCAGGTGAATACGTATGGCCCACATCCAATCATGGGATCGAAGTTGCCCCCAACGGCAATATCTGGATTGGCGGCAATGGCAGTGGCGATTCTCATGTGCTGGTGTTCACCCGTGACGGGCAATATCTGCAAACTGTAGGCGAACCAGGAAATGCACAGAATAGTAACAGTAATTTTCACTATGCACGCGTAGCAGAGATTGCGTTCGATGTTGATGCGCAAGAAGCGTATCTGGCGGATGGGTACCAAAACCGCCGGGTGGCTGTTGTCGATATGGCATCGGGTGCGTTGAAGCGTTATTGGGGAGCCTACGGAAACCAACCTAATGACGATGCGGACAATAGCTACACTCCGGGTGCACCTTTGCCTCAGCAATTCAGAGGACCAGTGCATTGTGCAGAACCCTCCAACGATGGATTGATCTATGTGTGCGATCGAGGCGCCGACAGAATTCAGGTATTTCGTCCCGACGGTACATTCGTAAGAGAAGCCTTATTCGCACCGGAAACCCGTGCCATGGGCTCGACCTGGGACTTGTCTTTTTCCGCTGACGAAGATCAAGAGTTCATCTTTCTGGCGGACGGATCCAACATGAAAGTGCACATCATCGACAGAGAATCCCTTGAGGTCATGTACACCTTTGGCGATGGTGGGCGACAACCTGGCCTCTTCTTTTCCCCGCACAGTATCGCGACGGACTCTGAAGGTAACGTCTACACCACCGAAACTTATGAAGGAAAACGAATACAGAAGTTTATGTACAGCGGACTGGCACCGCTGAGCACGATTCGAGAAGGCGCTCCCTGGCCTGCCAGCGCTCTTAACTAAGCCACATACATTTCTTTCAAATATAACTAAACTCACGAAATGAAAATTTTCACACAGGAGCTTGCAATGAGATTACTCACCCGTTCCACTATGCTAGTGACGTTGATCTTTGCCGGTGCCAATTTATACGCCCAGGAGTTCGAAAATGCCGTCACCTACAACGGTGATGTCGGGCGCATAATCAATGAGAACTGCGTCGTTTGCCACCGAGAAGGTGGTATTGGCCCCATGCAGTTTGAAACCTATGAGCAGGTCCGACCCTGGGCGCCACTTATTCAATTCAAGGTTGCGAATCGGGAGATGCCACCCTACGCCTATGATCACGATGTGGGCATTCAACGGCTGCTGGATGATTGGCGCCTGGCCCAGGAAGACATTGACACCATTGTCGAGTGGGTGAATCAGGGGTCACCTTTAGGTGATGCCGATGTTACTCCTCCAGAGTTTGAACTAGCCGATCCGGATCAATGGAACTTCACCGCTGAATTGGGTGAGCCAACGCTTGTTGTCGAATCCGTTCCCATCGATATTCCCGCTAGTGGCAATGACATGTGGCACAAACATTATGTTCCCACTGGCTTGGAAACTGACCGCTGCATCAAGGCGGTGCAGGTCAAGCCAAGAGGTAACGCCAAAAGTGTGGTACACCACGCTAATTCATCAGCCTATCTTCCTGCCGAGGATGGCTCTCTCGAGAGGGAGAACATGCTGACTGAGTATGCCATGGGCAAATGGGGAGAGCGGGTTCCCGATGGAGTATGCCGCACCCTGCCGGCGGGTTCAGTGGTGTCCTGGGACATCCATATGTTTCCAGGAGGTATTGGAGCCACGGCACCGGGCACTGTGATTGAAGACAATGTGGTCGAGATCGGCATCTGGTTTCATCCCGAAGGTTACGAGAACGAAGCCCGATTTAAACAAGATCTTCGTAGTTACGACATTCAGTTCACTCGACAAAATCGAGAGGAAAAATTAGTCATTCCTCCTAACGGGGAGCTGATTACTCAAGGCTATCACTCCTTCGATCACCCGGTTCGTATCGATAGCTTTCAGCCACATGGGCATCTCCGCATGGTTGCCGCGTCGATTGAAATCTTCTATCCCGAGACAGGTATACTTGAACCAATAAGTCAGATTTCTAACTGGAGCGCGACCTGGCACCATAGTCATATTTACGATCCAGAGGTCGCCCCACTGGTTCCCGCTGGCGCCACAATCGTGCTTCGGCAGTGGTATGACAATACAAGCAAGAATCCAAATAACCCTGATCCTGACCAATGGGTGTTCGGAGGCAATCGCACGGCAGACGAGATGAGCCATGCCTGGATGGCTGTCACCCATCTGGATGAAGAGGGCTATCAAGAGCTATTAGCTGAGCGCAAAGAGAAAGAACAGCGATCGTTGGCAGACAACTAGAAGTACTTTTACACTCAACCAGATTCAATCCCTATGGCGGTTCGCAGATTTGTACCAATCGCCTTTTTGTTTGCATGGAAAACTTAAGATTGTGTCCGCATAGATGTCGTTAGTAAGAACAGATCAGTTACAAGCTAAACTGTAGGCAGGTTTGAAAACGTATGTCACTCAAATCGGTGATTTCGATACCAACTTTGGTAAATGCTTCCCGACATTTATCTCTGCCGGCCTGATCGAGATGGGGAACATAATCCATGGAAGCATTGTAATCGGCGAGTAGCCCACCATTACCTCCCGTTAACCATTTCATGTACTTGATATGAACCCATGGGTGACCACCGATGCTCAATGAAGGTGCCTGAAGTTGGTAAAACGCGGTGGCAATGGGTTCGTACTGCCAATACAGGTCATGGGCCTCATCATTGCGACCCGTTCGAAGCAATTCCAGGAACTGATTAACCCAAGGTGTTTTAGGAGACTGCAATGAGTCGATAGCCCACTGTCCGGTCCATTGCATTGGATATTTGAGTGCCAACGGCAACATCATCTCCAAATCCACAACACCAAGGTGCAGTCGATCACCGACAGTTTCGGCCACTGCATAAGCTGATGCAGGTCGAATTAGCTGGGTAAACTTTACCGCCACGACTTTATCGTGATCAGCCAGCCTATCGAAGGCGTTCAATGGCAAACCAGTCGGGTCCAAATGGCGGATGTTAGAATCCGGTTTGGCGTAGAGCGCTACGGCCATGGAGGTATTCTCCAGAACCTCCAGCATCTGCTCGTACATTTCATCTTGGGTAGATAGCCCTGGATTGAAGTACATCAAGGCGTGGCTGGTGCCAAGGCTTTCAGCATAGCGAACACTGTCCTCAATGCGGCCCCAATCCGCGCCCGATAGAATTCCCACCAGATAGATTTTTCCTCGCGCCTCATCCGCAATGACTTCTCGAAATCGGCGACTCTCTTCTCCTCGCAATCCATGGCTCAGCGGCAGAATCGAACAGAAACCCTGATCTATGGCATGGCGAACATCCTGTCTAACGCCTTCTTCATCAAAACTTTTAAAATCCGGCGCAAAGGAAGGCATGATGAATGACTCACCACCACGGAGATATTGTGCCGCCCAGACTTTTTTGCTGCCCTCAGCACTGGGTCTCGAAATCTCTGGAGCTATGCCTTCCTGAGCATTCAATGTTGAACTCACAGAAAATCCTGCACCTAGCGCACTAACACCAGCGACAGTAGTTGCTTTGAGGAAATCCCTTCTTGCAAGTCCCTTTTTATTCTTTTTCATGCTGCAGCTCCTGTTTTGAGTGTTTCAGATTTGGAGTCGTTCTATCTACTTCGCCCACTCCTTCTCCCGCAATTCTATGCGCCTGATCTTACCGCTCACCGTCTTTGGTAACGCATCGACGAATTCCAGCTTCCGCGGGTATTTGTAGGGCGCCGTGATCTGTTTGACATGATCTTGCAGCTGCTTAGCCAAAGCTTCTGACGCGGTAAAACCCGGAGCCAACACCACGAAGGCCTTAACTACTTCACCTCTGGTTTCATCCGGGCTTGATACCACAGCGGACTCAGCAACCGCCTCGTGTTCAATCAATGCACTTTCTACTTCGAAGGGTCCAATACGATAACCTGCTGAAAGGATGACGTCGTCGGCACGAGAGACAAACCAGAAGTAACCATCCTCATCCTGATAAGCTCGATCACCAGTGATGTACCAGGGGCCACGTCGCGTATCGGCGGTGCGTTCCGGATCGTTTTTATATTCCTTAAAAATGCCCTGTGGTTTTTCTGGCTCAATCTGTACCGCAATATCACCTTCCTGATTGGGCTCCACTTCGTTGCCATCGTCATCAATAACAGCCAACTTAATACCCGGAGAAGGCTTGCCC
>JANQJM010000222.1 GCA_028281635.1 Pseudomonadales bacterium
TGCCGCCGAACGTGCGGCGCAGGAAACCCAGCCCGGGCATTATATTCAGGCGGCCAATGGCAGCTGGGTGCGGAAGTAGTTTGAGCTAATCCTGGTGGAGCTTGCTGCGATCCAGTTCATCAATTGAAGCGCAGCCCATCAGGATCATATCCCGCTCAATTTCATCTCTAAGTCGAGTCAGTGCGCGATCTACACCGGCGTAGCCCCCGGCCGCCACAGCATAGAGATAGCCCCGACCAATCATGCAGGCCTTTGCTCCCATGGATAGTGCTTTGAGCACATGGGTGCCACGTCGCACACCTCCATCAAGAATCACTTCGATGCGATCCCCAACCGCATCAACTATGTCCGCTAGCTGATCGAAGGGGGCCGTCGAACCATCCAGTTGTCGGCCTCCGTGGTTAGAGATCATTACCGCGCTGGCACCAATGTCCGCCGCACGTTTGGCATCCTCTACTGACATCACACCTTTAATGGCGAATGGCTTACCCCAACGTTTAATGGCTTCTTCCGCATCCTTCCAGGTAATAGAGCGATCGAACTGGCTATTCATGTAGCCAACAACTGAAGTGAGTTTGCCGCTGCCTTCGGAAATTCGTCCGGCCACATTGGCCAGTTCAAACTTGCGGCGCAGTAAATAATTCAGACTCCAACTGGGGTGGGTTGCGAAACTAAACAGACTCTTCAGAGTGAACTTTGGAGGAATGATCATCCCGGTATACAGGTCTTTTTCACGGTTACCGGCAACCAGGGTGTCGACAGTAAGACAAATCGCCGAATAGTTGGCTTCCTTACAACGATCGATAAACTCCCAACTCATACCCCGATCCTTGTGGATGTAGAGCTGGAAACATTTCGGACCGGGAGTGGACTCACCCACTTCCTCGATGCTGGTGGTGGAAAGCGATGACAGGCTGTACATGGTCTTGTGCGTGTGTGCTGCGCGAGCCACTGCCAACTCCCCTTCATGATGAAAGAGCCGGGTCATGGCGGTGGGAGAACAAAACACAGG
The DNA here is from genome assembly GCA_028281635.1 of Pseudomonadales bacterium. Lineage (GTDB taxonomy): Bacteria > Pseudomonadota > Gammaproteobacteria > Pseudomonadales > Pseudohongiellaceae > UBA9145. Next base: position 1,013 of record JANQJM010000222.1, read on the forward strand.
CCAATCGATATCCTGCCCCAATACATTGACCCCTAGTTGCATACCGCTGAGATCTGCCAGCGCATCGGGAATCAGGCGCACCGAATCGAAGGCTTCTGTATTGCGCCGCAGGGTCACCTCATCGTCTGAGCCACCATCGATGTAGTGAAACAACGGTGCGGGCAGACGTTGTTGGGCAAGCCTGCGGAAATCCGCCGTGTTATTGCAGTCCTTGATTCGCAAGGCAATTCTCCTTCTTCAATTTCTCTCTGTGCGCGCAGCGCCCAAGCATATCAGGAACACTGCTGGGCTAGAATTGTATTTGGTGACGGACCTAAATTGAGGCAGTATGGTGAGCCATGATTTATGTGCTGTTTCGCTACCTGCATCTGATTGCAGTCCTGGTGCTGATAGGTGGCGTTCTGATCGAGAACGCCGCCACCAAGAAAGTGATAACTCAGGAAGACGCCCGCAACCTGGCACGGGTCGATGCAGTCTGTGGCATGAGCGTGGTAATAATACTCGGTCTTGGACTGGTGCTGTGGTTTGCTGTTGGCAAACCCCCCGAGTTCTACACACCGAATCCCGTGTTTCAGGCGAAACTGGTTCTGTTCGCAGCCTTACTGGCCCTGGCAATCAAGCCAGCTCTTTTCTTTTTACAACATAGAAACACCGACGAGGAAGAAATCAGTGTGCCCAATGGGGTGCGGCTCTGTCTGCGAGCAGAAATCGCTGTAATTGTTATTATGCCGGTACTGGCCTGGTTGATGGCCCGTGGTGTCGGGCTTCCCACTTAACAAGTACAACTATGATTCACTACTCCTCAAAATCTGTCGGGCTTTGTTTACTGCTGCTGTTAAACACGCTGCTCGCCGTGTCCAGTGTTGCGCAAGACAGCGCGGCATTGCGACGGGCTATTTCCGGCCCGGATCGGGAAGTGACAGACTTCGCCAGAGACACCGCGCGCAAACCGGTAGATGTCCTGGCTTTTCTGGGCATTGAGCCAGGCATGAAGGTGCTGGACGTCTACGCAGCGGGCGGTTATTACACTTTTATCTTATCGAAAGCGGTTGGACCCGATGGCATCGTCTATGCACAGAACACACAACGCGGATTGCAATTCAAAGAAGACAGGCAGGAGATTACACAGGGAGAGGCGCTCGCGAACAAAATCCAGCGCGGCGGTTTAGACAATGTGCGCCCCATTGTCGGTGCTGTGCGTGAGTTAACCCTGCCAGACGAGTCACTGGACGCTGTGCTGCTGATGCAAACGCTTCATGATACTTACAATAACAGTCCAACACGGGCGGTGGAGTTACTGCTCAGTTTGAAGTCCAAGCTCAAACCTGGTGGCGTCATCGGCATCTCCGACCATGTAGGAGTCGCAGGCAATGACAATGCCGGTCTGCATAGAATGCAAATCGAACAAGCGGTTGCTGTAGCCGAGCAGGCAGGATTCATTGTGCAAAGTAGTGACATCCTGCGTAATCCTGCTGATATTCACAGCCGCAGCATTTTCGACCCGCGGCTTGCCCGAAACACCGATCGTTTTCTGCTGCGTTTAATCAAGCCCGACTAGAAATCTCTCGCAGCTTTGTGCTCCTCCATTCGACGTAAGGGCTTTGGACCCAATTCGGTGAATTTGATAATCTCATGCAATTCGAAACACCCAAACGGAAAGGCGTATGCCAAATAAGAAACAACAAACCCGGCTAAACAACACTGGCATCCATCAACTCTACGGAGAGAATCCGTTTGCAGCCGATCAGTTGCTTTGGGGTCGCCAGAGTGACCCGCTTACCCGCCGCGGATTTCTCAAGAAGAGCAGTCTGATGGCCATGGGTGCTGCGCTTGGTATGAGCATCCCCTTTGCACGCAATATGCCAGCGGGACTGATTCCCGCAGCATTCGCAGCCGAGGGCGCCGCTGACGTGATTCCAGGCAAGGATGGACTGGTGGTGTTGAATGATCGTCCAGTTAATGCGGAAACACCCGCCCATCTGCTCAACGATGACATTACACCCAACGATCGGATGTTCATTCGCAATAACGGCATACCACCTGAAAATATCGACCCAAATAGCTGGACTTTGGAAATCGGCGGTGAGTCCTGTCAGCGACCTACCAGCTTCACCATTGCCGATCTACGTTCGCGTTTTGAAGAAGTCAGTCTGCAATTGCAGTTGGAATGTGGAGGCAATGGTCGCAGCGAGTTTGTGCCAGCCGCCAGTGGCAATCAATGGACAACTGGCGCTGTGGGCTGCCCGATCTTTACCGGCGTGCGTTTGAGAGATGTACTGAATTACTGCGGTGTCGCCGGAGATGCTGTCTATGTTGGCTACTATGGTGCCGACACCCACACCAGCGGCAACCCGGAACTGGATCCGATTTCCCGAGGCGTACCCATTGCTAAAGCCATGGAACGGGAATCTATTATTGCCTGGGCCATGAATGGCGAAGACATCCCACTGCAGAATGGCTATCCACTACGAATGGTATGCGCGGGCTGGCCAGGATCGGTGTCGGGCAAATGGCTGAATCGATTGCTTATCCGGGATCGCATCCATGACGGCGAGAAGATGTCAGCACCTTCCTATACCGTACCCACGGTTCCAGTCGCTCCGGGCAGCCGCGTTCCCAATGAAGACATGCGCATCATCGAGTCCATGCCGGTAAAATCCCTGGTGACGTTTCCGCAGTCAGGTATCAGCCAGGATTTCAGACAGAGAATGACTGTTAGGGGTCATGCCTGGGCAGGGGACAACCAAATCAGTGCGGTGTTTATTTCAATCGATTTCGGTGCCACATGGCTGCCTTCCGCATTGAATCCCGCAGTCAATCGCCTGGCCTGGCAAACCTGGGAAACCTGGGTACAGTTTCCGGAACCCGGTTACTATGAAATCTGGGCGCGGGCAATGGATGAGCGAGGCCGATCGCAGCCGATGGTCGTTCCGGGTTGGAATCCCCGTGGCTATCTCAACAACGCTTGTCACCGCGTTGCCGTGCAGGCGGTATAGTAATGAAAAAAGGATTACTTGTTTGCTTTTCCGTATTACTGTTCTCCTCTCTGCACAGCACGGCGCAGGAAACAGATAGCAGCACTGGATTGATTGTGGCAGAAGGATGGGAAACCGTTCGAGCCACCTGCACCGAATGCCATTCGGCTCAATTGATTACGTCGAATTCCGGCAGCAGGGCCGTATGGAAGAGTCGCATCCTGTGGATGCAGGACACCCAGGGCCTGCAACAACTTACCCAGGATACGGAAGACACCATACTGAGCTATTTAGCTGACCACTATGGGCAGAAGGAAGCTAGCCGTCGGGCTGCGCTGCCGGCAGCCTTAATGCCCGCAAACCCCTACCCCACTCAAGACTGATGAGCGCTGATCAACTTTCCATGTTCGGCCAGGAATCGGAATCAGCGGCTGCTGCACCTACCAGTTTTTCCGTTTCCAGAACTATCAATGGCAAGCAACAACAGGTCTGTGACCACTGGTTGATTCCGGTGTTCATCGGCGAATGGATGTTTGGACCTAAAGTACAGGCCGAGAAAATTCTAAGCCTGGAAAATACTGTTCGCAAAAATGGCGAATTCAACTACTTGATTCATCGCCGCGGTCGGGAAGTCAATCACAGCGGTGAATACCTGGAACTCAATATCCCTTCCAAACTCAGCTTCAGTTGGATAGAAAGCACCCACCCCGATGCCGAATGTCAAATCTCGGTTCAATTCGTGGCTGATGCAGATAAAACCAAACTGAAAATGAATGTGAAATTACCGGCGCAGATAAGCGGCAACAAAGACAAGATCAAAAAACAATGGACCGCCCGTTGCAAAGCCCTGGCCGAAAAGTTCAAATAACGCTCTTAAGTTCGGACGCAACCCTCAGTTCCAAATTCCTGATCGATCTATTGCTGATGCGTCATTAGAGCAACACTACATATCACCAAATATAATCCTGCAATCGATCAATCTAGCGCTCCGTTGCACCTTTGCCCGCAAAGATCTTGTCGCGAAACTTTACTATTCGCGCAATCCGCGTTTCAGACTTCTTCGCTGCATTCAGATTTATCGCATAGCTCTTCTGCCGACCAGGAGTAAGCTTGTAGAACGCATCAGAAAGATCTGGGTCGGAATTTAGCGCCTCTACTAATTCATCGGGTAGTTCAACCTGGACAGAAGACTTAGGAGGCTTAACACCTGAAGCAGCATACTCCATGGCTTCTTTCAAATAGGACTGGATGATTTTCTTCAGTCCTGCAACCTGTGAATTCTCAGTAAAGCTGATCATGTCCGGTGTCTGAGTATTAGGTCCTTGTTTTTGAAGTACACCTTCTGAATCTTGCAACAATGCTGCGTTGAAGAAACTAATTCGAAAATCACCTCGGAAGGCGCCAATTACAGCAATATTCCGACCCTCATGCATGTAACAAGGATGTCCCCATTTCACTACTTCTAATAGTCCTGCACCTCGACAGATTCGGCGAAGTTCCAGAAGGCCTGATTCCCATTGTCGAGTAGAGCAATCGGGAGTTGCGAATCGCTCGCAGCGACCGCAACCTTTCAAAAAGTAGTCTTCTATATCAGTGATCATGGCTTTCCGATTGCTGAGTTTAGCAAGCCGCGAATTTGTCAACCTTAGGATATGTTGAGTACGCAGCAACAGGCACCTGGATGTTAGCGACCAATAGAACTTGCTTCCGCTTCGCGAATGGTGCGCTCTGCGGCCAAAGGTAGAATGTAGCCGTCGGCCAAATTTTGGTTTACCACCTCTCTTACCGATTCCACATATGCTGTATGACTTGGGTATAGCGAGTCCAGCGTCGCCTGATCGAATGGTTCGTGAGAGCCATAGAGAAAACAGAATCGGTTCGTGGTGCCGCTGTTCATACCAGTATTTTTGGCGGTAGCCACCACATGTTCTGCCAGGCGAATTCCTCCGAGCACATTACCGTACTCGTCCCGGGCAAATTCGACATTAGGTATGGCGCTTTTCACTGTCAAACGATCTGCAATCGGTGGCGCCGTGTCGTCACGAATCCAGGTAACCAGATGATCATAAGCAGCGTTCAGCACATCGTGAAAAGGGACTCTGCTGATTGTTGGCAATCGACAATCATGCTGCCGTATTGCAGCGTCTTCAAGTGGTAGTCCTTCTCGCTGCAAGCGTACCCTGGCATATTCCAGTTCGAATTCTGCATCGACATGGGAGGCACCAGCCACTTCCCACTGCCTGAAATTATCGGAATCTGGTTGCGGATCGGCTGCCCGGCGCGCCATGTCAGTTTCCGCCATCACCTTGAAAATCTTTATCGGTTGATCGTCACGAATTCGATTACCTCCACCGTGCACCATGAAACCGTCGAATACTGGATCCAGCGGATGAATATTATTGATGTACGCTGCCAGTCGGCTCGCTGACTGAGAATGACCGGTGGCGATGATTTGTTCCGCCCGTAGCCCATCCAGAATATCGATCTCCGATCCTGGCGATTCTTCTCCCACTCGTCGAACCGCCTTGCCGGCTGCTGCGAAAATATCAAAGGAGAGATCATCGTTTTCTATCGCTCCATTGTTGGTAGTATCGAGCGTGGCATAGCGGTCCGCGCTCCAGGCTTGCATGGTGTCGATACCCATTTGCTGAGCAGAAACCACTACATAGGCATAGCCATTGCGCATAAAGTGCCTGCCGGACAACCACCAATCGATGTCTTTATCCGGCCCTCCTGTGACATTGATCCATTCCAGCATCACAATACCATTGAAATCTGAGGGATCGTTAGGGCGTCTCACTACCAGACGTGTGCGATAGGGGTGTCCCGAATCAATGACTTCACCAGTTTCCATTTCTGGTCGGGTATAGCGATTCGCTACGCCTTCGATGAAATACTCTTCTTCGATATAGTTATACTCGCCCAAATCGATCGCGGAAGAACTGTAAATCGAATTGCGGGAAGTATGACCTTGTGGATCAGCCTCGATGGGTCCATAAATTGTGGCACCTGGCACGGCTGCGTTGCTTAGATGCGCAGCACAAAGCAGAGAGAACAGAAACGAATAACCTAAAGCTGGAATAGCAGCCAAACGAGAAACTAACATCATCGCAAAACTCCACAGTCATAACCGATCGTCACCGCTGTTTGCCCAATCTGCTGCTACTAAACGGCCGATTCAGCTTACCATCAATAGCTCCCATTCCCCAAAACAGGTTTTGTCAGCCCGGTTCTGATAAGCTCTTGCTATGCCTGAGATAAGTAAATCGCAACATCCCACACCGACCCTGGCACAGTCGGCACTGTGCTTTACTGTGGTGATCGTAATCATCGCCATCGGTTTATTCGTGTTCACCATCGATCTGCACTCTCTCATGTTCCTGTGCCTGCTGTGGGTGGCGTTCAATGCCGGTCGCCTGGGCTATGATTTCATCGAAATACGGCAATTGATGAGCGAGGCGATCAGCCGCGCCCTCCCCGCCATCTATATTTTCATCCTGATTGGAATGGTCATTGCCAGCTTCATGCATGCCGGCACCATTGCCGCTCTTATGTATTTTGGTCTGGACTGGCTCACTCCGACTTTGTTTCTGTCGCTCGGCATGATTCTTTGCGCGCTAATGTCAGTGGCCACCGGCACATCCTGGGGAACCGTGGGTACGCTGGGCGTGGTTTTTATCGGCATCGGTGAAGCAATGTCGATTCCATTACCACTGGTTGCCGGCATGGTAGTTTGTGGCGCCACCTTCGGCGACAAGATGTCGCCGGTCTCCGATACCACCAACCTCGCCGCCATGAGTGCCGGTACCAATCTCTATCGGCATATCTACAGCATGCTATTTACTACCTTCCCCAGTTTTTTGTTGGCTTTACTGATATTTACCACCATCGGCATTAGTTATGGGGATAGCCAGCTGGCAAGCACAGAGATCGAAGCAATCCGCATCGCCCTCGCCGAGATATACAATTTGTCGCCTCTGGTTACGCTATTACCTATCGTGGTATTGGCTACCTTGAGCATTCGCCGGGTGGCAGCGGAAGTCAGCATGTCGATTAGTGTGGTTGTCGCTGTTCTTATCGCCATCTTCTATCAGGGCAGCAATCCGGAGTTAGTCCTCAATGCTTTGTGGACGAACACACCGGGAGATACCGGTATTAGTAGTCTCGATGACCTGCTGGGTCGAGGCGGTATCTACAGCATGAGCTGGACCCTGCTGCTGGCCATCATGGCGCTGGCCTTGGGCGGCTTACTGCATGGCGCCGGATTTCTGCGAAGTTTATTAGCTGGACTGATTGCCCGCGTGCAGCATGTGGCCGCACTCATTGCCAGCACTATCGCGTCGGGTCTGGTAGGCAATATGGCAATGGGAGAGGCTTATATTTCTATCATCCTCAACTGCCAGCTGTTTCGCGACAAGTACGATGACCAGGGAATGGATAGAGCTGTGCTTTCGCGCTCGGTGGAAGAAGGCTCGACTTTGACAACTGGTTTGATTCCTTGGACTACCGCCGGTGCCTTTTATACCGCAACCCTTGGTGTGCCAGTTCTGGACTACGCGCCTTATGCGTTCTTCAATTATCTGAACGCCATAGTTGCGGTAGTCATGGCGAGCCTGGGAATCGGTTTGTTACGCAATGCACAAGCAAAGAAATCAGCAGAACCGGCTTAGGATCGCCTTGTCGTAGAAACAGAGCGTCGGAGGAGAATGAGCTTTGCTCAAGAACAAGCTTACGTGAAACTCTTTACATGTCAGATGATAACTTGGTCGACGGGTCGTCTCAGTGACCGTGGCATGAGAGGACCATAACCAAATCGAACCACAAGATCCGGTCGCCTATCGCCAATGTTGAGGTATTCGGTAAATTGACTGCGGACATGCGGCACTTCAACAGCCTGGTTTACAAAGGAGTGTTTCAAACCAATAGCCGTTGATTGCAGAGCAAAGCGCTGATAGCTTCTGCCAGCGTTGATCCAGCCTTCTTTATTATCCTGTTCCGCTGTAAACACGATCACCCCGGCGGAACTTCGAATTTGATCCCTGTATTTGTCGTTTTCAGTATCTGCCTTAAAAAAGAAACTAAATGCCCTCTCACCGAACCATGTGGGCAGTTCGGGGTTACCACTGGCTGCAGAGAAGAGCCCGTCACGGGTTTCAGCAACAGAACGCTTGTTGAAACGTACCCATTCCTTAAGCTCGGTCACGAATGCTTCATCGTTTACCTGAGCCGTGTTGCCAGCCACAACGTACTCAAGAATAGCTTCCAGTGCTCTCTCGTCAGTATACAATTGAGTCGCAACACCATGCTCATTTGCAGATTCCTCTAACAAAGCTAACTGGTCAACAGAAACAGACCTGCCATCATAGGCTGAGCGCGTGCATTGACGCTCTGGAATGGCTTGAAAAAGAGCTGATTCATCAGGCCTTCGCGGCTCTAGATCAACCTGAATAAAGTCCTCTCCAAGAGTTACAAATTCCTGCAGACCAAAGGCGTGAGACGCCAGCGCCATATTCTCGAGAGCACAACCAAGGCTGGCAAATAGGTGATGATCATCCGGATCGACAGCGGCACAACGCCGGCTAAAGTCCGGCAGAATGCTTATCCGATTGCTCTCGATTTTGAACTTCCAAGGCTGGGTGTTATGACTATTTGCAGCCAGTGTTGCATAGCGAACTAACTCGAACATCAGATCGCTTCCTTGGCCTATTGGAGGAGGTGAGTGACTCCATATTTCTTCTACCAGGTCTTCATAGCTTGGGTTTTCATCAGTGTTTGAACAAGCTATAGGTACCATACCGCCTACTATCATTGTTCCGGCTGCTTTACTGAAGTCCCGACGATTCATTATCAGACAAACCTCTCAGGAATACTCTGGCTAAATCCCATGCATTGAAGTAAGCCTAGCAACGGTGTGGTTGTGTCGTGTTGATAGTAATCAACAAACTTTTAGATAGTTTCTAATTCTTCCTCTCCAAAAGACAAGAGGATTCAAATAGAGGGCTTTCCTTAGAAATCAAAGGGGTCAGAGTGCTTTGATTCTTGATATAGTATTGTCTGATCAAAGCACTCTGACCCTATTGATAAATAGCGGATGTTTGTGAGTGATACGCACTTGAGTCACAAGCTAAAGATAACCGAAAGTACAGCTTAAGCCGGTGCAAGCACACCTCATTTGTGAACCTTTCACACAGACTACTGGATTGAATAAGGAAGTAGTACCCGCATACTAATCTCTCGAACTCGCCGCCAGCGACCATCGATAAACGCCGGACGAAAATTTAGCGCCTCAACAGCATATCGCCCGACGTTTTTTATTTTAGCCTCATCTGGCACAGATTCGATTATTCTTGCAGATCTCGTTCTACCAACTGAATCTACTGTAAAGTAGAGTAAGACTGAGCTTTGCTCTGCAATTATCTGATTTGTTAACTCGGGTGTTAAATCTATCTGGGCTTTGGGAAGAGTTACCGTAAAGGCAAAATCACCCACATGGAATCCATTAATATCGTTGCTATCACCTACTGCTGTTTCCGACCTAAACCCGTCGAGTTTTCGTTGCTCAAGAGCCGCTTCCAGAGAGAAATGAAATTGTGATACAGGCAATGGCATGGGCCTGGCGAAAAACTCATCTATTTTAGACTGTTCGATTCCAGCATCTGCAAGCATCTCCATAGCTTGCCGATAAGTCTGATCGGCATTGCCCCGCCGGCTTGCGAATACCTGCCCCCCAGTTGTTGAGGGATTTGCAGCGCGATGAAGCAATTCGAAATCGGCGCGGTAGATCATAGCCATTGCCTGGGCTTCAGCATTATCGGAAGAGTTTGCAACCTCCGAAATGTAATTAATTAGGCCTAGTGTGATATCACGCCCTATATAGTTGTCTGCGGTCAAAGTTCGCAGGCGCTCTGACTGCAGATAGTTGATTATCCGATAGGGTTCACTGGCGATACTGTACAACCAGGGAATCAATTGTTCGCTGTTGGCGCCATATTGCTGTATGGCTACTTCATAAATCCGCTCCTGGACCGCCCTTGCCTGATCGATATGTTCATTGCGCATATCTGGACTATCCAGATACATAGCAAGCAGATGCCAGGCATGGATATCGTTGAGGCTATTTAGCAATACGTCCGACTCAATTTCCGAATTTTGAGAATAAATGAAGTAGATCGATTCAAAGCGTTCTGTAACTGAGTCCCACAATCCGCGCTGAAAATCGTTTCGAATTTGATCAGCGATGATAGGAATTTGATTGACAGTCGTTGGCCCCTCTTCAACACGAAGTAGTTGTTGCCTCCTGTTAAGCACACGCTCTATTTGTTCGGGATCGCCTTGTTGTATAAGTAAGTCAGACAACCCAGTTAAAGGCTCTAAAATCCTGTAATCCATAGGGCCATATTCTGACTCAAGCTCTACTATTTGTTGTTCATAGAGCGACTTCATCCGTTCGAACTGGACACTAGATTCCAGAGCTGGTTGATCTGTGCTCGCTGGAGGATCGGTTTGCGACACAGCAATGCTTGTATGCAAAACTTGGGTAGCGAAGAGTAGTAGTGTGAAAGACCGTAAATTGAACATCGGGTAATCACCCAATCGGATAAGCCACGCAATTAGTCGAAAGGCAGGCAGGATTCACAAATGGGGTCACAAATGGGGTCAGAGTAAAAATACAGTAGTTTCCCACATCAATTGACTATAGATGCGATTTGACCGCGGAATCGGTTCAGCCTTAATCACTTTCCGCAAAGGTTCGAAAATCAACTATCAATCTAGAATGTAAACGCTAGTTTGATACTGGACTCAGTTAATCAGACTAGTGTCAGAAGCAGGCAAAGGCGAAAACAACGATAAACTGTTGTTCTATTGCAGTCAAATATTCGAGGTGATCGCTACGGGTCGTAAGTGGATTTCGTTAGTTCCAGCTGTACTATTTACCGACAATAGCTGCTGTTCGAATAGTCGCTTTTTACTTTATCTTGGGCGCCTGCTGCAGATAGTTATCGAGAGACTGCATTTCTTTTTTACTAAACAGATAACCAAGCTTGGTGCGTCGCCATAAGATATCTGTTGCAGTGTGAGCCCATTCGTTGCGCCGCAGATAGTCCACTTCTTTCTGGTACAGGTTGGCACCGAAGCGCACCCCCAGATCTCCCATGCTGCGGCAGTTCTGTAAGATCTCAAAACTCAGGGTGCCATAGGTATTCAACCAACGGCTGATAAGATCGGGGCCCAGCCAGCCGTATTTGCTGGCCAGTTCCTGATAAAGTGTTTCCGCCAATTCGAAATCGCCTCCGGGTAACACTGCCCTCTTGGTCCAGGCGCCCTTCATTTCAGGGAAGAACTGGCCGAGTTGATTCATCACCTGCTCCGCCAACACTCGATAGGTTGTGACTTTACCCCCATAGACTGACAGCATGGGTGCAGGCTCCTTTTCCAGCACCAGCCGATAGTCTCGCGAGACTTTACTGGCTGACTTGCCCTGTTCATCTATCAGCGGTCGTACCCCCGAATAGGTATGGACGACGTCGTCTCTGTGCAGGGTTGCTTTGAAATACAGGTTAGTGATGGCGATTAGATACTCAGTCTCCTCATTAGAAATACCCGGCTCATCGAGATCGCCGGTGAATTCTTCGTCAGTAGTGCCAATAAGTGAGTAGTCATTTAAGTAAGGGATGACGAATATGACCCGACCATCGTGGTGCTGCATCAGAAAGGCGTGATCCCCATCGTGCAACTTAGGCACAACGATATGACTACCTTTGACTAAACGCAGTCCATAGGGAGCTGACTTTTGTTGTAGCTTCTCGTACAGGGCGCTGACCCATGGACCAGAAGCATTTACCACAACCCTGCAGGTACGCTGAAATTCTCGTTCGCTTAGGTGGTCATACAGAGTAACCTGCCAACCGGATGCACCTGATGTTGCAGAAATAGAAAGGGGCTTTAGAGCTATACACTCGGTACGGGTCAGAACTTCGGCTGAATGTTTTACTGCCTGGCGAGCATTAAGAATCACGAGCCGTGAATCATCGACCCGTCCATCCCAGTATTCAAAGCCGCGTTTGATCGAACTATTCAGAGGACTATCGGCTCCGAACTTCACGCTCCGTGAGCCTTTGTAGTGAACCCGCTTTACAAGATGGTCATACAGAAACAATCCGATGCGGATCAGGAAGCCACTGCGAGAGTGATCAAGTAAGGGGATCTGGAAGGCAATGGGTTGGATGATGTGCCTGGCCGACTCAGTCAACACGTCACGTTCGCGCAGGGACTTTGCTACAAGACCAAACTGATATTGCTCCAGGTAGCGCAGTCCACCGTGGATTAGTTTGCTGCTCCAGGATGAAGTTGCGCTGGCGAGATCGGCCTTTTCGCAAAGCAGTACATTCAGCCCCCTGCCAGCGGCATCCGCTGCAATTCCGGCACCATTAACCCCGCCACCTATAACGAGGAGATCGTGATCGTATTCAATTGAAGCCACTGGTTGTTGCTATCCATGCACTGGAAGGAATCAGATACCCCGCACAACAAAGCCAAGTCGGTGTTGTGCAGTGGGCCATGTGCTTAGTGTAACATGGCAGCCCAGTTGATCTTGCATGAACTGAATCACAGCTCAGCAGAGTCACGCAATTGAAATGAGCAACAATTCGGAGAGCGAACACCATGGCATCCCAAATTCTCGCCATCGATCAGGGCACGACCAGTAGCCGCGCCCTGGTATTCGATTCAGCCGGTAGTCAATTGTCAGTGGGGCAGGAAGAGTTTACTCAGCACTTTCCTGATAACGGTTGGGTGGAGCACGACGCCGATGAGATCTGGGAAACCACGCTCAATAGTTGCCGCGCAGCCCTCCAGTCCGCCGGTTCCGCGGCTTCGGATATCGCCTGCATCGGCATTACCAACCAAAGAGAAACCACTATCGTCTGGGATCGATCCACTGGCGCACCGATTTACCGTGCGATCGTTTGGCAAGACCGTCGCACCAGCGAGTACTGCAATGAGCTCAAAAACGATCCATCAATAGTAAAGACGATTCAAGAGAAAACCGGACTGCTCCTGGATCCTTATTTCTCGGCAACCAAATTGCGCTGGATCCTGAACGAAGTTCCCGGTGCGAGAAAAAAAGCCGAAGCTGGCGAGCTGGCATTCGGTACCGTCGACTGTTACCTGTTATGGCGCCTCACTGGCGGCAATAGCCATGCGACAGATGCCACCAATGCTTCCCGCACGATGTTGTTTAATATTCGTGAGCAGCAATGGGATCAGGAACTATTGGAACTCTTTGATATTCCAGCCAGCGTATTGCCGGAAGTAAAAGACTGCGCTGCAGATTTCGGCACCAGCGATGAATCCATCCTTGGCGCCGGCATTCCTGTAACGGGAATGATCGGTGATCAACAAGCTGCCGCCTTTGGACAGGGCTGTTTCCAAGCTGGCATGGCCAAGAGCACCTATGGCAATACACTGGCTGGAATATCAAAGAGTTCCAAT
>JANQJM010000233.1 GCA_028281635.1 Pseudomonadales bacterium
TGCTGAGTGATCTGTTTCATCATCAGCTGTAGCTCTAAGGCGCATTCGATGGCATTCAACTTGTAGTCACAGTCCGGTTGCGGGAAGAAGTAATGGACCATGCCATCTCCTGCGTGCTTACCATGAGTTCCGTAAAATTTGCGGAAAATTGGTTCACTTTGCTGCCAAATGTTGTTAATTAGCTCGAAATATTCTTCTGCGGGTAATTCCGAACAGATTCTGGTGGAATCCTGTAAATCCGCCACCATTACCGCCACATTGGTGAGATAAGGCTTCCTTTTACGCAATAGCTCATTGATGACGTGATTGCGCTTGCTGAGAAATTCCAACAGGAAATCATCAGCCAGTTGCACCGGGCTGTAAGTGAATAGAATGCCTTCCCGGTAGAAGCAGATGTAGAGGTCGAACAACTCGTAGCCACCTTCACCCTGCGGCAGGATGGAGGGGAAGTGGATCATGGCTTCTTTGCCGATGCTCTCTACGCCCTCATACAGCTCTTTCAGCACACTCAGCTGGCCAGGATCGATGGCGGAGTAAATCTTGATTAAAGCCTGCTGGGATAGCCGTTTTTTCGCTGCCGCCATGTGTGGTTTTAGCAGTTCCTTAAGCTGTTCTTCGCCGCGAACCGGTTGCGCACCAAAAAGCAGTCTCAGCAGATTGCGTGATTCCAGATCGCCAGGCAGATCCTGCTCTGCTGCAAAGAACGAAGAGGCTGATTTCTCATTCCACCAAATCAACTCGAAGTTGTTGTTGACCATGTAGGCGGGGCCGGGAAAGTTGTCGATGGAATCTTCAATAGAAAGGGCGGTGAGCGATCCCTGCCCACCAACCGAGGATAACTGGTCAGATGCTGCGTCTACCGTGGAAACTGCGGAGGGGGATTTACCGCTGATTTTCTCGGCTATCTCCTGCATGGAGTAGCCGGCTTTCTTAAGTTCCTGCACCTGTCTTATGCAATCTACCGCATCGTCCTCGAAATAACCGAGACGTGTAGCACGTCCTTCACCATCGACTGGGCTCATGACTACAGGATTCGGCAGGATGCCCAGGGCCACGTAGTTGTTCAGCGTAGCGCGTGAAATCCCCGTAATTTCAATAAGTTGCTTGCTATTCAACATGGCAGATCCATTGCTGCTGCGGAAATTTTTTAGGCAGTATAAGTAGACTGCCTAAATTATGTCAACCATCTAATTATACAGTCTAATTAGTCTTCGTGATCAAAAGGACTGATTTAGACAGTCCAATAAGAACTGGGCTGTCAGGACGTCGATCTGGTAGGCTTCGCAACGCGTATAGCACATAAGGCTTAGCATCAACGCGGAGGCATGACAGGAATGGAAGCAAACTTCAAAAGGATTTCAGTTCACGAAGCACAGCAGCTTCTCGCCGAGCATCCTGCTCAGGTGCAAATTGTCGACATTAGAGACGACGAATCCTTCGAAAATGGTCATATCGAGTCCGCCTTCCATCTGCACAATAGCAATCTGCAGGAATTCATTGCCGATGCGGATCCGGAGCAACCACTCCTGGTTTATTGTTACCACGGACATATGAGTCAGGGCGCAGCGGCCTTCCTCGCCGAACAGGGATTTGGTGATACCTATAGTCTGGATGGAGGTTATGAGGCCTGGTCGGAACTGGAGCCTTCCGCCTGAGACTGCTCCAGCCGCTGTTGTTCGGCTTTATCGATTTGACGCTTGTAGGTCATTACCGCAACCATATAAATCATATTGAGCATGGCCCAGGAGAAGATTTCGAAAGGCCAGAGTCGGTGACTGTTGGAATCTGCCAGACGGGAAAGGACGATGATCCCTATCCACATGGCGAGCACCAGGAGAGGAAAAACCGCGGCCAGTCGCCAACCGCCACTCCATTGACGCAGAGCAGCAGCCGGCAGGGCTGCGCTGGCCAGAGAGACCGCGAGCACGATGACGGCGATGACGAAATTCCACCATACCGCGCTTTGCCCGGAGTCTGTCTCCGCAGCGATCAGTTTGCTTGTAAATGCAAGTAGGCAAAGACCCAGGACAGACACTCCAGGTCGATAGGATGACAATCGGTGCATAGTAAAATCCGCGGTGGAAGCGGAATGGATTAAAGCAAACAGCCATCCAAACATAAAGCATGGGGAACCAGTGCATTCTGTGTTGCACAGGCCCAATTATCTACTATAAAAATCGTATAAATGAGGGAAATGCCATCATGGCAGACAAAGGACTGGTAAAAGATATCTATGAGAAAGAAGTAGAGCTTAAGTATCAACTTTATAACAGCCTGTTTCTCACCTTGCCTCTGGACGCGGTTGAGCAAACTGGCTTGCTGCTACCCCTGCTCGAGGAAGCCTGCAATCAGGGGTTGGAAGCGGGTGACAGTCCCCCTGAAATAATCGAGGGTTTTTTCGAAGCTCACAGGCCGAACTTTTCAGCACAACAGAAACTGCAGTTTCTATTTAAGGTGATTCAATACGTAGAGCGCCAGGTGGTACTTATTGATGCCCTGGAAGACTCTGCTTACGCTTCAATTCACCGCACCGAGGAACGGGATAGACTGCGTCAGCTGTCTGAACGAGCTGACGCGGAAGGGATGACTGAACAACTGCAATCTCTGCTGCAGCAGTTTGGTGCACGCATTATTCTCACCGCCCACCCAACCCAGTTCTATCCAGGTCAGGTATTGGCCATCATAACCGATCTTACTGCCGCAATTACGGATAGCGATGCTGATCGGGTGCGTGATTTGCTGCAACAGTTAGGCAACACTCCGTTTTTCAAGCAGGAGAAACCATCGCCCTACGATGAGGCAGTGGAATTGAGTTGGTACCTGGGGAATATTTTCTACCCGGCGTTCGGGCAGATTGTTGATCGGCTCAGTCAGCAGGGGGCCGAAGGTAATTCGAAGCTTTTGAGCATCGGTTTTTGGCCCGGCGGGGACAGAGATGGCAATCCGTTTGTCACCTGCGATGAGACGCGACGAGTAGCAGCGAAACTGCGTTTCATTATTCTGGAGTGTTATCGCAAGGACATCCGTGCTCTGAAACGCCGTCTCAGTTTCAAAGGTGTATATGAGGAATTGGAAAATCTCGAAAACAGGCTGCACCAGGAGCTGACTGGCGAAGTGGAAAAAAGCTTCGCCTCGGTAAAGGAATTTCAGACAGGTCTTGAAGCAATCGCAGAAACTGTTGAAAGCAAGTATCAAGGCTTGTTTCTTGATCAGTTAATTTCCTTTCAGCGAAAAGTGGCCATGTTTGGTTTCCACTTTGCCAGCCTGGACATCCGACAGGACTCCCGAGTTATTCAAAGATCTCTGAATGCTGTAATAGAGACAAACACCAGCCTGCTTCCGGAAGGATTTACTGAACTACCCCAACAGACACAGTGGCAGCATTTACTCGCGATCAAAGGACCTGTTGATTCATCATCGATAGAGGATTCTGTACTCAGAGATACGGTCGAATCTTTGGCTCTGATTAAAGAGGTTCAATCCTTAAATGGTGAACGAGGCTGTCATCGATACGTGATCAGCAATTGTCGTGGACCGGGAGATGTAATCAATGTAATTGCCCTCAGTCGCCTTGCCGGTTGGGAAGAGGGCAAACTGACGCTGGACATCGTGCCATTGTTTGAAACTATCGATGACTTGCGCAGTGCCCATGAGAGTATGAAAACACTCTACGACATTGATGTGTATTCCAAACATCTCGGTGCAAGAAACAAGCTGCAGACTGTAATGCTGGGCTTTTCTGATGGCACCAAAGACGGCGGTTACTTGATGGCGAACTGGGGCATCTATCGTGCCAAGGAAAATATTACGGCGGTATCGAGGGAGTATGGTATAGAAGTCGTCTTCTTCGATGGTCGCGGTGGTCCGCCAGCACGTGGTGGTGGCAGCACTTACAAATTCTATGCCGCGCTTGGGAAGTCCATCGAGAGTGATCAGATCCAACTTACGGTACAGGGCCAGACGATCAGTTCCTACTACGGTACTGAAGTGGCTGCTCTGCACAATATTAACCAGCTGCTTGCAGCTGGACTGGAATGTAATCTCTACGACAGGCCTGAAAGAGAGCTAACTTCCAATCAACGGCAGCTTATTAACGATCTGGCAGAAGAGGCTTATGCGAAGTACCTGGATTTCAAACAGCATCCGAAGTTTCTTCCCTACCTGGAACAAATGAGTACGCTGCATTATTACGCCCAATCTAATATTGGTAGTAGACCAGCTAAACGCGGTGATAGTAATGAGCTGAAGTTTGAAGACCTGCGGGCAATTCCCTTTGTTGGTTCGTGGGGGCAACTTAAGCAAAACGTGCCAGGCTACTATGGCTTGGGTTCTGCATTAAAAGCATTAGAAGACGCTGGTCGACTCGAAGAGTGCCAGGCCTTGTTTAAAGAATCCAAATTCTTCGAAGCGCTGATTAGTAATAGCATGCAAAGCATGAGCAAAACGATTTTTAAGCTCACAGCCTATATGCGCGAAGACGCAGAATTTGGTGAATTCTGGCAGATGATTCACGACGAGTTTCTGCTGAGCAAAGAAATGGCCTTGAAGGTTTCCGGTTATCAGGAGATGCTGGAAGACAATCCAACCAGTCAGAACAGCATTCGCCTGCGTATGCAGATCGTTTTGCCTCTGCTGGTAATTCAGCAGTATGCGCTAATGAAGGTTAACAAGGCGCGACTGCAGGGGGATGACGATGCTGAGCTTGCTGTCTATGAAAAGATGATCGTGCGCAGTTTGTTTGGCAACATCAATGCCTCCAGGAATTCAGCCTGAAGGCATTGCTCGCCGAAACCTAGTGCTTGGTATCCGAGAGCCAGATGTCGGCGTACTTAAACGCTTCAAATAGATCCTGGTCGATTACCGGGTCTGATTGACCTTTCGCTTTCAGTGCTTGTTGGGTCCCGTAAAGGCCCCAGATGTTATGTGGGTGCTCGCTGAGATCCTGGCGGTATTGCACTTCCGCGTTGTCATAAGCGCCTAAAGCCATGTAGGCGGAACCTAACCAGTGCCGGGGTGAAAACGGCAATGGTTCCGGTTCATCATAATTCAGGTTTTCGTAGTAGTCGGTCGCACGGCGGAAGGCTTCCGCTGCTTCCTCGATATTACCTTCGGTCCAGGCAATTTCACCATCCAGAATACCAGCCATCGTTCCCACAATGTCTGCACCATCATGAAAGCGAAAGCGTGCGGTGGTGGTTTCAGTAAGTTCATTGAGATCTGCCGCAGCGGCTTTTGCCGAGTCCATGTCATCCATTTTTAATGACGCATAGCCCTGGGCAAAATCATACATACTCTTGTTAATCTCACCGTTAGGTGCCTGATCGATTTCCAGCACTTCATCAAAGCGTCCAAAACGCACCAGAGCCAGTGACAGCATGGCGGTATTGCGATTGAGCTTGGCCAGATCCTTCGCGGCCTGAACCGCAGCAGCGGATTCACCACCCATACTCGCGGCGTAATAGAGCATGGTGAGATTGTGAGTCGGGTAGGTTGAAAAGCCTTCGCCGATGGCTGCCTTCTGATCGGAATGCCAGGCCAGGGTGTTGGCGCGAACAGCCTCATGCCAGAGACCCATCTCGTTCCAGGTGTGACTGGGCATATGATTGATATGACTAGCGCCAGGTATCTCATTTCCCAGGAAGCGTGCACAGGGTGCCGCCAGTTCTGGTTGAGTTGTTGATTCGGTGGCGTGGACCAATAAGTGACAGGCACCCGGATGGCGAATGTCCCGATCCAGTACGCTCAGCAGCACGCCGTGCAACCTGATCACATTCGGGTCTTCTATGTCCCGGTAGCCACGACGTTCTTCCAGAAGAAACAACGCATCTGCATAGAGAGTGACCAGATCCAGGTCATCGGGATATTTCTCAGCAAGTTCTGCCATGGCCTGCGCATAGGCTTCATCCTGGATACGTCTTTTCTCAGGATCGTAGTCTTCGATATAGCGAACAGATAAAGCGCGGATCATGTCAGCTTCTTTTTCTGTTGCTGAATCGATTCGTTTGAGCGCTTCCTGCAAGGCAAAATACGCTCTTGGCGCCTCGGCCGTTGTCATCGCGCCGTTAAGGTAAGAACCCCAGGCCCAGGCTTCGCCCCAATAGCACACGGCGCAATCCGGGTCAGCGAGATGAGATTGGCGAAAGGACCTTGCCGCGTCCTGTTTCGCAAACGCATACATCAATTGCAAGCCCTGATTGAAGAAGGCCTGCGCTTCTTCATTATCAGAAGAGATTTCAAAGTAGAGATCACCCAGTGCATCGCTCATGAGTGGCATGGGCTCATCGAAGGCATCGGGGTAATCAATTTCCTGGGCCAACGAAGTCGAGAATATCGAGGCGAATATCGAGAGAGTGGCGAGCATTCCAATACTCAGTCCACGAATAAGACTTGCAAATTTCATCGAAAAATCCTTTATTGCAGGCGCACTGAATTCAGGCACAGGCCGCACTTATTGAAGTAAGAATTCCACCGGAGCACCTGGGCCTAACGGTATGCCCATCGCAACCCAGATAATGGTCATTATCATTCCCGATATGAGTAGCAGGATTGAATAGGGCAGCATAGTCGCGGCCAGACTGCCAATGCCAAACTCCTTCTGCCATCGCTGGCAGAATATGAGTATCAAAGGAAAGTACGGCATTAATGGCGTAATAATGTTAGTGGCTCCGTCCCCGACACGATAGGCCGCAGTGCTCATTTCCGGGCTTATGCTGAGCAACATCAACATAGGCACCAATACCGGTGCCAGCAGCGCCCATTTAGCGCTGGCGGAACCAACGAATAGATTAACGAAGGCACCGAACAGAATTATGAAGGCCAACAAGATTGAATCTGGGAGGTTTGACCCCTCCAACACTGCCGCGCCGTTAATCGCGAAGATAAGACCCAGATTTGACCAGTTAAACATGGCGACGAAATGGGCAGCCGCAAAAGCCAACACCAAGTAGTAAGACAAATCTCCCATCGCACCACTCATCATCTTGACCAGGTCTCGATGATCTTTGATCGTCCCTGCGCCACTGCCGTAAGCCCAGCCTGCGGCAAGAAACAAAACGAAAAACCCTGCCACCATAGACTGAAGAAGTGGATCGAAGCGGGCGACACCGGTGGCATCTTCATTTAACAGGGGTGTACCTGGTCCTATGCATAGGAAAACCCACAAGAGAACTATTCCAGAACAGGCTAAGCCGGCTCTGCGCAGGCCTCTCACTTCTTCAGCACTTAGTTTCGCATCCGGCTCTTTGATGATTCCCGCAGTAGTGCTCTCAATTTCGCCGGGAACAATCGGTGCAAGACGGGGTTCGATAATCTTGTCAGTCACGTACCAGATCACTGGCAGAAAAACGAAAGTCATGCCGCTGATGAAAAACCAATTTCCCAACAAATTGGCATTCCAGGCCGGATCGATTGTCTCGGCGGCAGCTTCCGTAATGCCAAATAGCAGGGGCTCTAACTGACCAGGTATAAGGTTTGCCGAAAAACCACCGGACACACCAGCGAATGCCGCCGCAATTCCGGCAATGGGATGTCGGCCTGCTGCCGCGAACACAACTCCCGCCAGGGGAATCAGCACCACATAAGCGGCATCTGCCGCCAGGTTTCCCAACATACTTATCAGCGCTACTGCTGGTGTCAGAATTATTTTCGGGGCCCTGGACATGGCCCCGCTCATGGCAGAGGCAAATAAGCCTGAACGTTCCGCCACTCCAGCACCCAACATGACTACAAGCACGTACCCCAAAGGATGGAAACCAGTAAATGTATCGGGCATTTCCACCAAAAGACGCTGTACGTTAGCTGCGGAAAGCAAGCTTTCTGCATTTACTAAGACTGCATTTCCGGCCGCGTCGACTTCGGTTGGATGAGCGGCGGATACACCCATAAAAGCGGCTACCACGCTGATGACAATGACCCCGCCAATACACCAGAGAAAGATAAACACCGGATCGGGCAACTTATTACCTGAGCGTTCGATCCAGGCCAGCACGCCCTTCATATCATTGGCTTGGGGATGGGTAATGTCGGTCATTTGCTAACTCTTATTCGCTGATGAATGAATTTATTGCCGCTGAGACTAGCGCAGTAGTCGGTAAAAAGCGCGCACGTCTTCCAGATAAAGCTGAGGTTGTTCAAGAGCAGCAAAGTGGCCGCCTTGATCCATCACCGTCCAATGTCTCAAATCATAAGCAGATTCCGCCCAACTGCGCGGCACGATATAGATCTCCGCCGGAAAAATAGCAGCCCCGGTTGGTACATCGATATATTCAACTGGTTTGCTGGCGGGGACATTACGATTCTCGTAGTAAATCCGTGCCGACGAGGTGATGGTATTGGTAAACCAGTAAATAGAGATATTGGTTAGCAGTTCGTCTTTGCTGAAATTGTTGTCGAGATCACCTTCAGGTCCCTGGGGCAGGTCAGACCATCCATGGAACTTCTCAACAATCCAGGCAGCGAGTCCAGCGGGAGAATCTGCTAAGCCATAGCCTAAAGTCTGAGGCTTAGTGCCCTGAATCTGTTGATATCCCACCTCATTCAGCATGTAGGATCGACGAGCATCCACTAATGTGGATTCCTCTTCACTTACTTGATCCCTTAGAGCAGAGTCAGATGGCGGACCAGCCAGCATCATGTTCGAGTGCAATCCAATCAGGCGCTCGGGGTAGTGGTTAGCGATATGCCGGTTGATGATGGCGCCCCAGTCGCCTCCGGCCAGGGCGTAACGCTCATAGCCAAGTTTTTCCATCAAGGCTGCCAGCATAAGAGCAATTTTTTCTGGGTTCATGCCCGGATTAGTGGGGATACCAGAGAAACCGAAACCCGGTAGTGAAGGGGCAATAATGTGAAAGCTATCGCCCCGGTTTCCGCCATACTCTGCGGGCTCGGTCAAAGGACCAATAACTTTGTAAAACTCGCTAATGGACCCAGGCCATCCGTGTACTAACAGCAGAGGAATCGCATCCGCATTTGTGGAACGCTGATGAATGAAATGTACCGAAAGATCATCGATATCAGTGGTGAATTGATCGAATTGATTCAGCAGGGTTTCCTGTTGCCGCCAGTCGAAGTCGTTTTGCCAGTAGTCGATCAGCTCCTGTAAGTAGCTAAGCTGAGTTCCATACTCCCAACTGCTGCCATCCAGTTGGTCTGGAAGGCGGGTATTGGCCAGGCGCTGCCTTAAATCGGCAATAGCTTCGTCGCTGATGTCGATTGTGAATGTGTGAACTGCTTCACGAGCACTCGCTAACTTGTGATGATCATCACTCTTTTCATTCATATCAATTGTTACTTGGTTAGTCAGATTTAATTCCACCTTGTCAGGCACTTGCAGTTCATAAGTAAAAGCTAACTGAATATCGTTGGCGAAAGACAACTGTGCTTGAAGGATGCAAAACAGCACCCACATTACATTTCTGTATTGCTGGATCGGAGATTTCTTTGTCGATCTGTCATTGTTCGCAAGAATGAGGTGCTGTGCTAGGTCTGCTGGGGGTGTTTGCGGAAGTCCGGGTGAATTCATAGTGTATGTGCCTGATGGGCCACGGTTTATAGGATTAAGCTGGTTTCAGATGCAGTACAATCCAGGCATCAGATGAGCCCCTGCTTGGAGTTTATTCTTAGTTTGTGAGTGTTTTTATTAAACTTCTAATAGACTTCTAACCAAGCCTCCATAAGCAATCGATCATGCCGCAATCAATAGGCGCAATCAATACAGTATTAATTTGCATTTAACCGTAGTAAAAATCTTATGTTATTCAACCTTAGTAACAAACCGCTTGAGTTACCTACAGCCGCCGAGGCTCTTCCCGATCGGGAGCAGGCGCTCAGTTTTAATCCGAAGCACTATGTTAATGGCAACCCAATCGTGGAACCGATACCGGCAAATCTGGAGAAAGCAGTATTCGGACTGGGTTGCTTCTGGGGAGCGGAACGACTGTTTTGGGAACTGCCCGGGGTCTTCTGCACTGCAGTGGGCTACGCCGGTGGCCACACGC
>JANQJM010000240.1 GCA_028281635.1 Pseudomonadales bacterium
TAACCGGCAAACTGCTGGCGCTGTGCTCTGGCCAGCTTATGCCAGCATCACTTACGACGATGCATTGGCTATTGCTGCTTACTTGAAGAGCCTGTCGCCGGTGAGGCATCAGGTTCCAAACAATGTGCAACGCGGTCAGCAGACTGACCAGGAGTATGTGCATTTCGGGGTTTATCAAAGCCTGCCCGGCAGGTAAGCTGCCGCTCGAACACAAGCTACAGGGAAGCAACATGAGCGAGCATATAAGGCGTTGCCGGGCGGAAGATGAGTTTTACTTTAAAGAAGGTTGTCACATCATTGAAGTGTCAAATTCTTCGCACGATTCTGAGGTCTCTATAGCACGCGCTCGCGTCGAAGTGGGTAAAACCACACGCTGGCATTGGCTGAATGATACCTTCGAGCGCTATGTGATACTGAAGGGACGAGGCCTGGTGGAGATCGGCGCCGATAATGCCAGCGAAGTGTTCCCGGGAGATGTAGTGTTGATCCCTCCTCAGACAAAACAGCGTATTCATAATATTGGCGAGGATGATCTAGAGTTTCTTGCTATTTGTACACCCAGGTTCAGCCATCGTAACTACCACAACCTGGACCCCAGGGCTTGAATGGCAGAAAAGTGGTGTTTGCGATTTGCTATAATTTGAGAGTTCACAACAGCCCTCGCCTCTAGGCATCACCAGTCGACTAGCTCCTCCAACACCATGCAACATCATCTGACTCGGTCGCGATTCTTGTATCTGACACTGCTATGTGTTTTCTGCTTTTCATCTTACGTTATTGCGCAGGATAAAGCGCTGGCAACCCGGACCCGGGCCGGAAACCTGCTGCGAGTGGAAAGTCTCCTCGATCCAATCGAAATCAACCGTATTCATAGCTGGGAAATGATTCTGCAGACAGCCAATGAGAGGCCTATCCAGAATGCAAAAATCACCGTGACAGGTGGTATGCCGGAACATGATCATGGCTTGCCGACACTGCCTCAAGTTACTCAGGAAATTGGGGCCGGGCGTTATTTGATTGAAGGCATCCGCTTTCATATGCCAGGCAAGTGGGAAATGAACTTCAGTATCGAAACCGACACCGGAACCGATATAGCGACCCTGGAATTTACCCTGTGAGGCGTCTTGTTTTCATCTCCCTGGCGGTCCTGGCTCTGGCAGTCGTTGCCTGGAACACTCTTAGCGTGCCGCTGCCATCCAGCTGGAGCGAGCAGGAACGAGCTCTGATTCAATCCATGGCGTTAAGCCAATTACCGTCACTTGCTCCTGATCCCAGTAACGCAGTCGCTGACTCCGAACTCGCCGTCGAGATGGGACATCACCTTTACTTTGACACTCGATTGAGTAGCAACAATACCGTGGCCTGTGCCACCTGCCACCAACCGCAACTCTATTTCACCGATGGATTGGAACTCGCGGTCGGCATTGGCATCGGAGACCGCCACACTCCGAGCCTGGTGGGACTATCTCATAGCCCCTGGTACTACTGGGATGGTCGTAAAGATAGCCAATGGGCACAAGCACTCGCTCCGCTCGAGAGCTCTCATGAACATAATACCGACAGACTTGAGGTGAGCAAACTAGTTACAACTGACCCCTATTACCTGAGCATGTATTCAGAATTATTTGGCCTACCACCAGAGCTTCCCCAGAATTCTAGATCAGCTTCACCACTGGCAGGCATACAAGCCAAAAAGAATTGGAACCAGCTTAGTGCTGAGCAGCGAATCGCAATCAATACAGTCTTTACCAATGTAGGAAAAGTACTTGCTGCCTATCAGCGCAAGATCCTGCCAGGGCCCGGCCGCTTTGATGCCTATGCCGAATCTTTGGCTCATTCCAATGCAATCGACAGCAGTGAGGCCCTGAGTGATACGGAGATCGCCGGCTTGCGACTCTTTATTGGAAACGCACAGTGCGTGAGTTGCCACAACGGACCTTTATTCACCAATCATGATTTCCACAATACGGGCGTTCTCTCCCTGAGTGGCAATCTACCTCCTATGGGTCGCTACGATGGTATCCGATTTGCCAGAGAAGATGAGTTCAACTGTCTGGGAGACTACAGTGACGCAGAAGCTGCTGAATGCACCGAACTGAGGTTTGCCCGGGATACTAATGAATTGGTGGGGGCGCACAAGACGCCTAGCTTAAGGAATGTGGCTGAAACTGCCCCATACATGCACGGCGGCCAGCTCAAAACGCTGCAGGAAGTCATGCAGCATTATAATGAGGCGCCTGTTTCCATGCTGAGTCACAACGAGGCAAAACCTCTGGGATTGCGGCCGGTGGAATTGCGCCAGCTAGAGGCTTTCATGGCAAGTTTGACCGCACCTCTTGCTACAGATCCCAAGTGGCTATCACCTCCAACCACTAATCCCTGACAGAGCCTGTCCTCCAGCCCCGGAAAACTGGGACAAAGCAGCAATTTGCAGTAAACTCGATCGAAAGCTTTAGAAAGAGCTGCACGTAGATGCGAACATCGATTTTCTACTTGAGAAATCTCCTGTTGCTGTCCATGGTGACTTGCGCTGCGTCCGCTATTGCACAGCAGATTGAACTGTCACATCAGACCTGGTCTGCGGAAGTCATTCGCGAACAGGGGCAACCCGTGATCCCACTATTTGATGGCTGGTTTCCAAATGCCGATGGCACGAGGACACTTTGCTTCGGTTTCTTCAACATGAACCGTCAGCAAGCCCTGTCGATACCACTCGGCGAAAACAACTATCTCAGCGACGATCGCTTTAGCGCGGCTCTCCCCACACATTTTGACCCCTTGCCCCCGGCATATCGTCACGTGTTTTGTGCATTCACTGTTACTGTGGATGACCGCTTTGCTAGAGACGACAGAATCTATTGGCACCTGAGCAGCAACGGCCAGGATTTAAAGGTACCAGGTCACACACTACCAGCCTATGTATTAGATGAACCCAATTCCAATGGCCGGGGTGATATCGCTCCGACTATCACCATTGCTAATGAAAGTGCCAGAGGTCGAACCGGCTTAGTTGCCTCCCAAATAATACTGGGGAGTGTGAATGAACCAATTGAGTTACAGGCTACAATCTCACACCCCGACACTGAAGTGTGGGTTGGCTGGGCCAAGCATTCAGGTCCCGGTGAAGTCAGTTTCTCCGAGAAAGAATACATGGTCAGCACAGACTCTTCGGCCTCAGTAAAAGCCAGGTTTTCCAAGCCTGGCGACTACGTTGTCAGATTACAAAGTATTGATGATATTGCTGCATTTGAATTTTACTGCTGTCACAGCAATGCCTACTTTCACGTTCGCGTAAGCGATTAACCGAATTCGGGAGTTGCCAATGAACACACTACTTCGTACAGCATCCTTGCAAAGATTTCTTGCAAGCTCGCTGCTCGCTATCTTGCCTCTGCTTGGCAGCACATATTCGTTAGCGCAATCTGCTGATTCTGCAGTCCCGACCTTTTCCAAGGACATCGCGCCAATTCTTCAACAGAAGTGCCAGACTTGTCATAACCCGGAAGGCATCGGACCCATGCCTTTGATGAACTACGAACAAGTAAAACCTTTCGCGTTATTGATTAAGGACCGGACTAGCAAACGTATCATGCCGCCCTGGCATCTCGATCCCACTATCGGCATTCAAAACTACAAGAATGATGCTTCCCTTAGTGAGACCCAGATCGCTGCCATCGCTACCTGGGCAGATGCTGGCGCACCAGAAGGCAATCCTACCGACCTGCCGCCACCCATAGAGTTACCCAGCGGCGCTGAATGGCAGTTGGCAGACCAGCTTGGCCCGCCGGACTTGATTATCAAGTCCACTCCTTACGATGTGATAGCTAATGGTCAAGATCAGTGGTGGGCACCGAATGTACCGTTCCAGGGGATGGATTCAGAACGCTTCTTACGGGCCGCGGAATTTAAACCTTCCTACCCTCTAGGCAAGAAAGTTGTGCACCACGGACACGCAGTCCTGGTCCCTGAGGACGGTGGCCGCTCTGTCGCCCTGGCGCGCTACGGCGTAGGTAAATCCTGGGAAATCTTTCCCGAGGGAACCGGCATGCGGGTACCAACTGACGGCCATATCGCCTGGAACTTGCACTATTTTCCAGTGGGAGCCGAAGGACCGGACGATATCGTAGAAGTTGGCTTGTGGTTTTACCCCGAAGGCGAAACACCAGAGTTCGAGACCATCGGCGAAGCAATGTTTCGAGTCGATGGCTTAAAAGGAATGGCCCGGGGGCAGGACATCGTAATCCCACCTCACGGCTATCAAGTACTGCAGGGAACCCACCGACTGGACTCACCAGCGGTTATTCACAGTTACCGCCCTCACCTGCATATGCGCGGAAAGGTAATGACTATGGAAGCAATACTCCCCGACGGCACAAAAGAAGTGCTTAGTCAGGTGGATAAATACAACCACAATTGGCAGATATCCTACATCTATGACGATGACAGCAAGCCACTGCTGCCTGCGGGGACGATTCTGCAGTTCACATCGGTCTTCGATAACACAGTCAACAATCCAATTAATCCTGATCCGGAACAGTGGGTGGTCTTCGGCCGTCGAGGCGTGGACGAAATGAGTCATGCCTGGGTTGGCATCACCTATATCAATGAAGAGCAATATGCTCGGGCAATGGCTGAACGCAGGGCTCGTCAGGAGACACTGCGACTGCGTTAAACCACATGCTCCTGCCCAGATTTCGTCATCTCCTTTTTGCCATTGTTATAGGTGGGTACTGCTCTGTATTGCCAGCAGCCGGGCAGTCGCTGCAGCAAGCGAGTTATGCCCAGGCACAAGCAGACTCAGGTCAGCAAATCTACTTATCAGAATGTGCGCTTTGCCATTTGGCTAACCTGCAGGGTTCTTTCGAAGCCATCGCCCTCAACGATACTAACTTCAAGAACCGATGGGCCAATCGTGGCGTGGATGACTTAATGAATCTGTTGCAGCGCACCATGCCACCGCAGGCTCCGGGATCGCTGTCAGAAGACCAATACTTAGCGGTAATCGCTTACCTGCTGAGCGCTAATGACATTCCAGCAGGTAACTCACTAATAGCAAATAGTGGAACTATCGTATTCCTCGACCAGAATAGCATTGGCAGCAATGACGAGGCGCCTCGAATACCCGTTCCCGGCAGAGCCGGTAACATGCCCTCCCCCGGCACTCGCAATGCCGTACCCGAAATTGCCACTATCTATCAGAGCGATGGTGCCCGCACACGCTTGTTTCGTCCAACCATCGGCTTCCAGAACGTCAGCACCGAGGAGCTATCGAGTCCCGACGCTGCAGACTGGACTTATTGGCGACGGGCCCCGCAGAGTCAGGGCTATACTCCTCTGAATCAAATTAATCGCGATAATGTCGCGCAATTGAGCCTGGCCTGGGTTTGGGGAATGGAGCCAGGTCGCTCACAACCTGCACCGCTGGTTCGGAATGGCATCATATACCTTCCCAACTTTGGCAATGTGGTACAAGCATTAGATGGGCGAGATGGCACCTTATTATGGGAATACCGTCGCCAGTTTCCAGCAGATGGTCGCCAGGGAGGATTATTACGCACCCTGGCGATGTGGGAAGACATGATCTACGTCGCCACAACCGACGCTCATTTGGTAGCACTGGATGCTCGTACCGGCGCGGTGCGTTGGGATGTGGAAATCGCTGACGAAGCGAAAGGCTATTCAAATACTTCCGGCCCTATCGTGGCCGATGGCAAAGTAATTAACGGTATCGCTGGTTGCGGTCGCTTCTATGCTGATAGCTGTTTCATCACCGGACATGATGCCCTTAGCGGAGAAGAGTTATGGCGCACCTATACCGTCGCGCAACCAGGCGATGCTGGTGATGAAACCTGGGGTGGCTTACCCGTGGAATACCGCGGCGGTGGTGACGTCTGGCTCACCGGTAGCTGGGATCCTGATCTCGAGTTAGTGTTCTTCGGTGTCGCCCAGGCCAAGCCCTGGATGGCTGCGAGTCGCGGTCTTACGACAGATGATGCTGCGCTCTACTCCAATTCTACTTTGGCAATCGATCCTGATAACGGCCGCATCGTCTGGCATCGGCAACACGTGCCTGGGGAATCCCTGGATATGGACGAGGCCTTTGAGCAAGTTCTGATCGACCTCTTCGACGAACCTTTTCTGTTTACCATAGGCAAAAGCGGCATCCTGTGGAAACTGGATCGTCGCGATGGTGAATTTCAAGGTCTCCAGCAAACTGTATTTCAAAATGTGTTTTCGGAAATCAATCTGGAAACAGGTCAGGTTCGTTACCGCGAGGATATTCGTAATATGCAAGTGGGCGAATGGTTATCGGTTTGTCCTTCCACAGCCGGCGGTCACAATTGGCAGTCCACTTCATACCACCCACCGACTCAACTATTGGTTATTCCACTCAGCCAGTCCTGCATGGAAATGTCGCCCAGAGAAGTAAGCTTCGAAGTTGGTTCCGGCGGCAATCAAGGTGATCGTATGTGGATGGAAATGCCGGGTACTGATGGTCAATTTGGCAAGCTGGCAGCTTACGATGTGGTCACCATGGACGAGCGTTGGAGTGTGGAACAACGTGCACCCTTTCTGACTGCAGCATTGTCCACCGCCGGAGGCGTACTATTTATCGGCGACTATGATCGTTATGTCCATGCCTTTGACGTCGCAACCGGCGAAGAACTTTGGAAAACTCGATTGGCAACATCGGCACAGGGCTTTCCCGTCAGTTACGCCATCGATGGCGAACAGTATGTGGCTATTCCCGCTGGTCGCGAAGGCGGCAGCCCATGGCGCATCGGCAGCTTCCTGGCCCCGGAGCTAATCAGTCCGAACAACCACAACGCACTGTATGTGTTCAAGCTCAACCCCTAGCACGGGTGTCAGAAACGACTCTTGATATTGAAGGCGATCAGGAAATCATCCACTGCAGGATGATTCTGGTTGGTAACGGGTATTGCGAAATCGAGATGTGCAATGCGACTCGAAGCAGCCTTACTGGACATCAACCTCAATCCGACGCCTACGTTCGCTAACCAGGGATCGTCGAGCCCGCTCTCAATACCTGGCTCCCAGGCTCTTCCCACATCGAAGAATGCAGCAGCCCCCACCCGCACCAGATTCAGGATATGGATATCAGTATGCAGTCGTTCCTCCAGGCTGAGTACCACGCTGCGATCACCCGCCTGAAAGCGCGTATCAAATGCCCGAGTGCCTCTATCCCCTCCCATGAGAATCTGGCGTTCACTACTTAGATTGTTGCTGTAACTTCCCTGCAGACTGGCAAAGAAAGACCAGCGACTGGATTGCCGGTAAAAGTAACGGGTAGAAAAACTGAGCAGCACATCTTCAGATTGATTGGAATCGAAATTTAATACCCCTTCCCAATTCAAACTGTATTGCCAAAGACTACGACCTTCATAGAGCAAAGTATCGCTGAACTGTCCGCTTACAACCAACCGCTCTTGATCAGAACCCAGAGCATCGGAAGCATAACCAAGGCTCGCCCTGAAACTTGCGCCAACATAGATGTCTTCGGTGCGATATATTTCATCAAAATTATATGAAGTAGCGTATCGGTTTTCTCCTAGTTCTACCTGTACGAAGGGATAAACTAAATCCCGTTCCCTTGGACTTCGAAACGGCAAAGGCAAACCTGGAACGGGACTGAACCTGTCACGCAGATAGCGAACGCCAGTAGACCATCGGGTAAAGCGGTCATCCTGCAAACCTTCAGACCAACCGTAAAGCAGCTCTCCTGAATCAATGTCATGCAATACTTCGGACACTGCGTCACCGAGCAGATACTGGGTGTCTTCACGAGTTTCTCTATTGAACTTCACTCCCCAGCTCTGACGGCTGTCGAGTGAGAAAAATGGTAATGCCAGTTCGAACAACTGCTGTTCGCCATCATCGCTGTCAACAAAGGTCGTTTTGTTCACTACCCGGGAGCCTAAAACATTAGGATCCTCATAAACGAATTCAGTGGACTCCCGCTCCAGATCTTCTCCTTGCGAGATAGCCAACAGCTTCCCCATTCCAAACAGGTTACTTTCGCGAATCCCAATTGAATAGGTGTTGTCGCCTCCGGAACGATCAAAAGAAAGATTCGGTGTCAGCGACCAGTTGTCTTTGGTAATAACCTCAACAATTGCCTGGTCATTGCAGAGACTTGCGATCCGGATATCGGAATCAAACAGATAATCCTGGTCCCTCAAGAGCCGCGCCGACTCATCCAGAATTCTGGCTTCTACACGATCCCCCTCCTGGAACAATAGTTGGTGATCGATTGTTCGTTGGCGAGTCAGGAAATGAATGCCGTTGGCCCAACGGTAGAGCGCATTGTCCTCGTCCGGATTGTCTACGTTAAAAATCGTCAGACGGCTATAGCGAATAGCATCGATGCTGATCGAAGAATCGATCACATCGGCAATGGGTGTTTGCCGCAGGAAGGGATAGTTCCCGTCTGCAGCAGAAATATCTTCGTTGCAGCTAAGAATATCGTTCGCATACAGCTCATTTGAATTGACTGTCAGTAACCCAGCTAAACAGAACAAAGTAACACAGGATTGCAGACAGCCCCATCTGACTGGAATAATCCTGATCGAAAAATCCTTGTTACCATAATGCACGGTCATGAACTTTTAACACTAAGTAATACGATGACTAATACTCGCAACCACTGGCATTTGAACGTCGCCACTGCAGCCACTCTACTTTTCGTGTTGCCAACGCTGGCAATTAATATTAACTACTTCATCGCCGCAAGCGAAGGATTCGTACCCTGGTGCGTTCCCTACTGGGACAGCTGCACGTCCATCAGCGCAACCGGCCGCCAGGGCACAGCCTATTATTTCTTTAAGGCTACCATGTTACCGATCGCGCTACTCTACCTCTATTACTGGTTCCAATGCTCTGATCAACTTGCAAAATTCGGTTATCAAAAAGGTACCGTGCGTCATCTTGGTATGTTTGCAGTAGTTGCTCTGGTCATATACACCATCGCGCTCGGTGCGGCCGGAGACAACTTCCGACTGATGCGACGTATTGGCATCATTTTCTATTTCACACTAACCTATCTGTGCCAATTGTTAGTGGTTTATCGCCTCGACACACTTAACGTTAAAGAACCAAGTCAAATCTGGCAGCTCAGGCTATGCTTTATCGTTCTTTGCACAGGTGTACTGACCCTCTTTCTCGATGTGTTACTGACCAACTATGATGACTATGAGGACGCCTTTGAATGGACCCTGGCATTGTTGATTCACATAAATTTCCTGTTGGCTGGCTGGGGCTGGAAAAATATTGATCGCAGGCCGAGATGGGATTCGGCATAATCGCTGAATGCGGCACTCCACACAAATCTTACTGGGTCTGAGTCTGGGGCTGGTAAGTGGACTATTAGTAGCAGCAAGTGCCGAGCTGAGCGCCCTTGGTCTCGAAACCTACATTTCCCCGCTAGGTTCGTTATGGGTCAATGCCATTCGCATGACCGTGATCCCTCTGTTAATAGCCTTGCTTGTAACAGCTATCGCTGGCAATGAGTCCGGCGCGGGCGTGTTGAAACTGGGCGCCCGAACGCTTGCTTTCATAGTCAGTATGATTGCACTTTCCAGCAGTTTTGCCTTTCTTTTCGCCGCGCCATTCGTCATGAGTTTAAGTGTCGATCCCAGTGCGAGTTCGGCCTTACTCGAACTAACGGGCTCTGGGCTCGACGAAAAAACTCTGCTACCTCCATTCAGTGATTGGCTGATTTCTCTTGTACCCGCCAATCCGATTGCTGCAGCAGCAACCGGGGATATTCTTCCCCTGATGATTTTCACTGGTTTGTTCGCTGTAGCGCTATTGCAGGTAAACGCTGACAAGCGTCAAGCTGTTACCGATTTGTTCAGCGCTATAAAAGACGCCATGTTCATATTGATTCGCTGGATAATGACTCTTGCACCCTATGGTATCTTTGCCCTGGTGTTTCCAATTGCTGCTACATTGGGAACACAGGTGATTACCGCATTGGCAAGCTTTCTGTTTATCACTTGCAGCCTGATCGTATTGCTCGCACTCAGCCTGTATGGATTCGTTTGGTGGCTGGGAATCAATCCAATACACTTTGCCCGCACCCTGATCCCCGTGCAAATCATTGGCTTCAGCACGCGCTCATCATTGGCAGCGTTGCCAGCGACAGTGAATGCCACCACCACACTGGGAGTGCCAGAGAAGACATCGGGATTGGTATTGCCGATTGCAGTATCACTCTTTAAGTTTGCCTCGCCTTTAGCGCGCACGGCTGGAACCTACTTCGTCGCCATGCTGTATGGCATTGACCTAGAAGCACAGCAATTGGTTGTGATCGCCCTGTCGATTGGCTTGCTCAGTTTCTATTCTCCGGGTATACCCAGTGGCGGCCTTCTAATAATGACCCCTGTCTATGTTTCCCTGGGACTGCCAGTCGCAGGAATTGGTATTCTGATTGCCATCGATCTGGTAGTTGATATGTTCATCACTGCCGCCAATGTCACCGCTAATGCCGCTTTGGCCCTTTTCGCTGCAAGCCACGAAAATCGGGCAGTTGTGCCGGTTACTAGCTGAATACCCTACTGATCTTGATCTAAGTCAAACCGTTCGCCTGCGACCACTCTAGTATGTCCTCCTAGGCTAATAGGTATATGCGCACCGCATCGTCGCTACTACCAATTGGCACTGCTAGTACCACGTCGAATTCTGTAGAGAAACAGGTGAATTATGAAGAAACCCATCTTGTTACTTTCTAGCCTGTTGACCACGGCCCTGCTTGCTACCAACGCTCAAGCAGAATCCCTGGTCGACGGTACTTACAAGTCCTCTGGCGATGCCAACGGCAATGGCCAGTGCACACTCATCATTAAGAGTCTGGAAGAGTCACACAAATACGGTGACGAAGTTTTTGAACTGGAGTCTACTGGTGATGGTGCTTGCGAGTGGTCAGCGATTGGCATGTCCAAAAGCTATGCGATTACCGCCGGTCTGGTCACCAACAGTGGCACTGCTGCGTTCTTGAAGATAACTTTCCCTTTTGGCCCCGCCGGTAATCGAGTCAACGTGGTTTCCTACGACACCGACGGCAGCCTGCGTAATGAAGAAAGCTTTACCAAGACAGATGCCAGCCTGATGACAGGCAGCTAACTCACCGCAACCAGTCCACAGAAACGGAAAGCCTGGCCTTCTAAAAGGAAGGCCAGGCTTTTGTATTGTTACGGTTGTTTGCAAGTTATCGTTCCGTCCGCGCCTCCCGCACAGTTCCTCCTTTGATCCTGGGATTCTGTGACTCTGTTAATAAGCCTGGGTTAGACTTAGCCCATGCTCGAGTCGCCCCAAACCACTACCGCTGAGCCCACAGAATCTGTCCTCTCTGTCAGCAGCCTGAACAGGCTGGCCCGATCACTGCTGGAATCGAATTTTCCTGCCGTCGCAGTTGAAGGCGAAATCTCCAATCTTGCCATGCCTGCTTCTGGCCATTGGTATCTCACTCTCAAGGACAAGAACTCACAGCTTCGCTGCGCGATGTTTCGCAATCGCAATCGCTTACTGAAATTTCGACCAGACAATGGCATGCAGGTCGTTATTCGCGGTCGCCTCAGTATTTACGAAGGTCGAGGAGACTACCAACTGATTGCAGATTCCATGGAGGAAGCCGGTGATGGCGCGTTGCGACGGGCTTTCGAGGAACTAAAAAACAAGCTGCAAACCGAAGGCCTGTTCGATGCAGAGCACAAACAGGAAGTAGGCCCCGAGTTTCAGCATATTGGCATTATCACTTCCCAAACCGGTGCCGCCAATCGTGACATGCTGACAGTGTTCAAGCGTCGCTTCCCTGCTATTCGAATTACCCTGTTTCCAGTGACAGTGCAGGGATCAGAAGCTCCTGCTGAAATTGTCAGAGCGATTAGTCTGGCGAATGAATTGTGTACCAGGCTCGGTCTGGAAGCCCTGATTCTTGGCCGGGGCGGTGGTTCACTGGAAGACCTGCAGGCCTTTAATGAAGAATCAGTAGCGAGAGCCATTTTTGCCAGTGAGCTCCCCATTACCAGCGCCGTTGGTCATGAGATTGATTTTACTATTGCTGACTTCGTTGCCGACCTGCGGGCACCTACCCCGTCGGCTGCGGCTGAACTCATGAGTCCTGATCAGCAGGACTACCTGGACTATCTGACTGGCTATCAGCAGCAACTGTTAACCAGTGTTCGTAATAAGATTGGTGAACAGAACAGCAACTTACGATGGCTCACAAAGCAATTAAAACGTCCCGATCGGCGGCTCATGGAACATGCCCAGACTTTGGATCGGCTCGAAAATCAAATGCGACGCGCTATTTCCAATAAAGTGCAGCGGGTGGATGCAGAAATCGCCCAACGTAAACGAGCGCTCTTCGCCAGCTCTCCTCTGCTTCGTCTCGCCGAAACCGGGCGTAGAATTCAAGCAGAGTTACAAAGCCTCAACAGCAGCATGCAAATCCAGTTGCAGCGCAGTAGCAGCCAATTGGAGCAACTTGCCCGCAGCCTGAATGCCGTCAGTCCTCTCCAGGTGCTGGCGCGGGGTTATAGCATCACCTATACCGAGGCGGGTGAGGTGCTGCAGCACGCTGAAAAAGTAAAGATTAAAGACACACTACGATCACGCCTGGCAGCGGGTAGCGTGGTTTCTGTGGTTACCGAAGTGCAACCGGAGCCCGAAGAGAAGCCGGATTAAACGCCTGGTAGATGCAGTTCCGCCTCTGTTGGCTGTCAGTGAGTCACTGATTTTCTATGTCCTTTAATCTTCTGCAGCCCGAATAGGCTGTCAGAAATAGTCACTATGAGACGATTCCTGACACAATCCAACCGATTACGCAGTGTAGGTTTTTTTTACAAACCCTATAAATATCAGGGACTTATCATTGTGAGGCAGCAGGGAATGGGCAAAATCGGGTCAACATGCACCGAATTTGTGAAGTGATTGGCAAATTAGGTCTAGAATCAATCGCATTGGTATCTTTAATGCTTATGATCAGTGTAGATATTAAGTAGTGATCAGAGCATATGGAACGATCTGAGCTGAGAGCAGCGATCAGATCTGCTGATAGTCGAGGAATCTTGGATGCCATTCATTGAAAACTTGTTCATGCTGATTTTTGGCCACGCGCTGGCCGATTTTGTCTTGCAGCCGGACGCCATGGGCTATGGCAAAAATCGCAATGACAAAATTCATAGCAAGGAACACAGCCTTTTCCCTGTCTGGTGGTATTGGCTCACGGCCCATTCATTGGTACACGGTGGCGTGGTTTACCTGATCACTAATTCCCTGCTGTTGGGACTGTTAGAAACAGCGATCCATTGGTTCACGGACTTTGCCAAGTGCGAAGGATGGATAGGCATGCATCAGGACCAGGGCATTCATATTGGCTGCAAGGTCGGCTACGCCTTCTTCATGTAACTCTCGCATAAGCGACAAATACCAGACCTGACGCCCGATCTCACCTCTTCCGTGCAATAAGAATTCTCAAGCGATTCCTGGCTCTAGCCTCTTCGTAGCAGATTTTTGTATAGTTAGTGGCGGCGCAACCTGATTTTATCCATGAGCTTTCACACCCAGCGCTACAGCATGCAGCAGGAAGATTTGAATGAGTAAGCGGGAACAACAACGCAAAATCAAAGAACAAAAACAAAAGGCCGCAAAACAGCGGGAACAGACCAGACAGCTCATGCTCAAGGTTGCAACTTTCGGCGTGGCGCCGATTTTGCTCTTGGTAGTGCTCTACACACTATTCGGCCAGGGCCCAACCTATTCGCCAGTCGAGATTGCTGACAATGACCACGTCAGAGGCAGAAATAATAATCCGGTCAGTATCGTGGTATATGCGGACTTCCAATGTCCGGCCTGCGCCACCGAACACGACAATATGACACAGGTTTGGCCTGAAATTCGTGACAAGGCTTTCCTGGTATTTCGCCACTTTCCGATTACCACTAGCCACCCCCACTCCTGGACTGCCTCACTGTATGCAGAAGCAGCCGCACGTCAGGGTAGATTTTGGGAGATGCACGACTATCTGTTTGCCACGCAATCAATCTGGTCACTATTGCCGGAAGCAGAAGCTGAGTTCGATTCTTATGCGCTGGAACTCAATTTGGATATTGATCGATTGCATGCCGACATAGAGTCGGAAGAAGTTATCGCCAAAGTACGCAATGATCAACGCGGCGGTAATGCATCTGGCGTAAGGGGCACGCCGGCTGTATTTATCAACGGTCGGCAGATCGCCCGACCCACCCGAGAACGCATTCGCGAAGTGGTTGAAGAAGAATACACAGAAATCAGCGGCGACTAGCTCAGACTTGGGCAGCCTTCACGATCTTTACAAATCGAGGTAGCAGGCTGGCAGCCTCCGGCGACTCCGCTAAATTCTGCAACAGGATTTGTGGATCCAGACCCTCTGCGGCGATCTCCACACTTCTTTCCTCGATATAGGCGCGACTAATCTCAGCATCAAATTCCGGATGAAACTGCAAACCCCAGGTGCTATCACCCAATCGAAAAGCATGGTTTGGATCACAGTCGTTGCTGCCTAACAGAATCGCTGCCTCTGGCAGTTCCAATACCGACTGTAAATGAGAAACCTGTGCAGTAAATCGATCAGACAATCCCTGCAGTAACGGATCCGAACTGGCAGCGGCAGACAATTGGATAGCGACTGACCCGATTTGTCGACCATTCGGATTAAATCCAACGCGACCACCGAAAGCCCAGGCCAATAGCTGGT
This sequence comes from Pseudomonadales bacterium, assembly GCA_028281635.1. GTDB lineage: Bacteria > Pseudomonadota > Gammaproteobacteria > Pseudomonadales > Pseudohongiellaceae > UBA9145. Next base: position 14,756 of record JANQJM010000240.1, read on the forward strand.
GTCCGTAACAAACGCCAAGAATCGGTGTTCGCTGCTTATGGGCAGCCAGACAGTAATTCGCCACTGTATAGTTCCATTCTTCCTCATCTGTGATAAAAGCCGGAGATCCGGTAATGATGATCCCGGATATTTCAGCTAACGCGGGCAAAGTCTCACACCGATACGCCTCGCAGACCACTACTTGCTCCTGAGACAAAGCCATGCCGCCAGTAAACCAGTCTTCAAAATCCTCGCCCCGGGCTTTTAAACTGGCAATAGTCGAACCTGTTTTTATAATCAGTATTGTCAAAGACATAGTCAGTGGGGCCGATTAAGGAACTAAGTAGTTGTCATTCACTGGATGTTAACTCACTGCCTAGGCAAGGAAACACACGATGTTAACCGCTATCAACAATTTATTGTCACGCATGACTGAGTTCGCCCGTGAAAGCTGTTGGACACTTTTCAGGCTCTTGGTTGCCAGCATGTTCATGACTCATGGCTACGACAAGTTGTTCGGCGATAATCCAATGGAAGCCATCGGCAGCGGCATGACGACACTGCAGATAGGGGATCTTGTTTCTTACCCGGTTCCTTTCGACGTCAATCTGCTCTTCGTCGCCGGTGTGGTCGAACTGGGAGGTGGCTTGCTGATTCTCCTGGGTCTATGGACTAATCTCATTGCCCTGATTGCCTTTGTTACCATGACACTCGCCTATCTGATCAGTCACCTCGCCTGGTTTCCAACACTTAACAATGGCGAACTTGCCGCGATGTACTGGTGCGCGTTCCTGGTACTGTTCACTTCCGGGGCAGGCCCCCACAGTCTGGACGCATTGATTGCCATGCGCAAAGCGGAGAAGCGCCAGAAAAAAATCGAGGAACTAAGCAACTAGTTGCATCAGGGCTCTGGGTAGCGCACTAAACAATCGGCTAGCAAGGGCCCATCTATATTTCCTCCAGAGAGAACCAAACAGCAATGCTTGCCAGCCAGATCAATTTTGTTGTGCAGAACTGCCGCCAGCGCCACAGCACCACCGGGTTCAACGACCAACTTAAGGTAGCGAAAAGCGAAACTGATCGCATGACGCACCTCGTCCTCACTCACCCTAAGATAATCCTTCACAAGCTGGCTGTTGATTGACCAGGTGATCTCTCCGGGAGTTGTGGCCATCAGGGCGTCACATAAA
>JANQJM010000243.1 GCA_028281635.1 Pseudomonadales bacterium
AACCCTCGATAGGGGTTAACCTATACGCCCTTAGCAGGGGCGCGCCTTCAGCCACTCGGCCATCTCTCCGGAAAGTGTTATTTCTGGTTCAATTCTAACTTCTGATGTGTATCCTCAAAGTTCAGTCCAGCCAGCGATCGCAGATCGCTGTCGTTCAGCCTGCGCTCAAAGCTACCGCTTTGAATACGCTTGGCTTCACCCTATACGCCCTTAGCAGGGGATCGTAGTTGGTAAAATGTAGTATCGTATCGTTAATCGACCCGCTTCAATACCCGCACCTGGGTCCCTTCAGCCACTCGTCCAGCCCTCGAGCATAGCTCGAGGTCGTTCGCGCTACGCAGAAAGCTAGCGCTTTCTAGACGCTTGCGCTCACCCATCTCTCCGAAGGCGCGCATGATAGCACACGCTGCGGGCTGGGAAGAATCCCTCAGATTTTCATTTTTGCGGTGGCTTGCATGCACAATTCGTTGTCGGAATCTGCTATCCACAGTTTGGCGCAGCCTTCCCCATCGGGATTTATTCCACAGACTTTAAATGGAGTCAGATCGAACACCGGTTTCATAGCTCGGAATTCGAAACTTTCAAGATCCTTGTCTGAATGTTGTTCCTGCAGTGCTCCGACCAATAAGGTCGCCATCAAAGGTCCATGCACAACCAGTCCTGGATAGCCCTCAATGTCGGTGGCGTAGTCTCGGTCGTAGTGGATTCGATGGGCGTTGAATGTTAGCGATGAATAACGAAACAGCAGCAAAATGTTGGGGTCAATTGTCTTTTCAAAGTCGGCTGCTTTCTCGACTTTTCTGCCAGTAACTTTACTGTTGTCCTTTGAATGATCTCGATAGACGATGGTTTGCTCTTCGCTAATCGCCAGTTGCTTAGATCCATATACATGATGGTCGACGGTTACGAATACTAGTGATCCGCTTTTTCCTTCTTTGGCTTCAATGGACTTTATAGTTGACTCGCGTCTCGCTTGTTCATCAACGCCCAGTGGAGCATGAAACTTTAGTTTGCTAGCGGCCCACATCCTTCTTGGCAAGGGAACTGGTGGCAGGAAATTTCCTCTTTTTTCATGACCGTCATTAGCTAGTTGAGACTGTGGAGCCTTGTCGAGAAAATACAGCCAATGCCAGAGGGCAGGAACGATTCCATTTCGGGAAAAGTCCTGTTGAATGCCCTCCAGTGTTGCGCCCATGGCTGACAGTGTGGACTCTCGGATGTGGTCTTCCATCTGCCGTTGACGTCCTATCCACTCCTGCCATGTTTCGCTCATTTCATGTATTCCTTCACTATTAAGGCTGAGATGAATGTAATGGAAGCCGGCCAAAACTGCCACTACAATGCCATGCACCGACTAATCAGAAGAATGAGAGGGCACAGTGGCAGGTAAATACTTTGAACAACTGGAAGTGGGTATGACATTTGAGCATCTACCGGATCAGGAAATAAGCCAGGAAGACAATCGCCAGTTTTGTTTGATGACACGCAACCCACAACCACTACATCTCGATGAAGAGTTTGCGGCAGCCAGTCCTTATGGGCAGATTATCGTTAACAGTCTCTATACGCTCGGTTTGCTGATTGGTGTATCCGTAGAAGAAACGACGTTGGGCACCACGCTAGGTAATCTGGGGATGGAGAAAACGGAATTCCCCAATCCAGTGTTCATTGGTGATACGCTTAAGTTCAGAACGGAAGTACAGGAAAAGCGTGAATCCAGATCCAAGCCTGACAGGGGTGTTGTCTGGTTCAGGCATACCGCTGTGAATCAGCGAAATGAGATAGTTTGCGAGTGTATTCGAAAAGCAATGATGTTGCGGGAAAGTACAGGCTAGCCAAGTGAAGGAACTAAATGCACTTGCTTTGATCGAGTCAAAGAAGGGAAGACAGAGTGGCAGTTAAGGCGAAAGTCGGGGCGAAAGGACCGAGGCGGTCTCTGCATTTTGTGCCCGGCGGCAATGATCGCATGTTTGAGAAAGCTTTGGATTCTGCGGCTGACTCACTAATTCTTGACCTTGAGGATTCGGTAACGGCGGATAACAAGGAGTCTGCCCGCGGCGCTGTGGTGGCATGGGTCAACGGCGCCGATTTTGGTAGAAAAGAATGTTTGGTGAGAATCAATCCTCAAGATTCGGCATGGGGCAGGGAAGATCTGGAAGCTGTCATCGCAGCAGGCCCAGATGGATTAGTGTTGCCGAAAGTGGTTACGCGCTCGAATGTCGACGCTATCGATCAAGTAGTGACGGCTCTGGAGCGCGACAAAGCGGTGGCTGAAGGCTCGACATCCCTGGTGCTTATTGGAACGGAAGTCCCCGAAGCTGTTTTCCACCTCCACGAAATGGCGCGTAACCCCCGGGTAGATGCCATAACCTGGGGCGCCGAAGATCTATCTGGTGCACTTGGCGCCAGAGCCAAGCGCGATAGTGCTGGTAACTATCTTGAAGTGTTTTCCTTTGTACGTGCTACATGTCTGCTCTCGGCTGCTGCAGCGGAAGTACAGCCAGTTGATGCTGTCTATGTCGATTTCAAGAATCACAAAGGTCTGGAGAAAGAATGTAACGACGCGGCGGATATGGGCTTCATAGGAAAGATCACAATACATCCCGATCAGATTGAAATTGTTAATGAGGCTTTCACACCTTCCAAAAAAGCAATAGATGAAGCTCATGCATTGATAGCAGCCTTCGAAGAAGCTGAGGCACAGGGCAAGATGGCCTTTTCATTTCAGGGACAGATGGTTGACGTGCCTCATTTGAAAAAAGCCAGACAGATAATTGCCCTGGCTGCCCAAATCACAGGCCAGACTGGTTAAGAGCTGAACAGACGCCATGGAGATTCAGGAGAGCGAAGAAAGGTCATTGATCAGAGAATCAGTGCGTCGTCTCTGTATGGATTATCCCGATGAATACTGGGAACGCTGTGATAGGGAAGGGGTGTATCCCCAGGAATTCTTTGTGGCCATGGCTGATGCTGGCTGGCTTGGCGTCGCCATCCCGGAGACCTACGGTGGTTCCGGTAAAGGCATAACAGAAGCGGCAATCGTACTGGAAGAGGTGGCTGCTTCCGGTGCGGCTATGAACGGCGCCACACCACTTCATCTCTCCATATTTGGAATGCATCCAGTAGTAAAGCATGGCAGCGAAGAGATGAAGCGAAAGTACCTGCCAGCAGTTGCCAAAGGTGAATTGCAGGTAGCCTTCGGAGTTACGGAACCCAACGCTGGTAGCGACACCACTTCAATAGAGACTTCTGCCCGCCTGGAAGGTGACCGTTACATTGTAAAAGGGCGAAAGGTCTGGACTACCAAGGCGCTCGAATCCGAACGTGTGCTATTGCTGGTTCGCACAACACCAAAGGATGAGGTGGCACGTAAGACAGAAGGCATGACTCTGTTACTTGCAGAGCTCGATAAGCCAGAAGTGTCGATATCTCCAATACCGAAACTAGGACGTAATGCAGTACGTACCTGCGAAGTGGTTTATGACGATCTACAGGTTTCAGTCGCTGATCGGGTCGGGGAAGAAGGGCAGGGATTCAAGTATCTGTTGGATGGTCTGAATGCCGAAAGGATTCTGATAGCTGCGGAAGCCGTCGGCATTGGTAAGGCAGCACTGCGCAGGGCGGTAAATTATGCCAATGAACGTGTCGTGTTCGATCGTCCCATCGGAAAAAACCAGGGCATTGCTTTTCCATTGGCAGAAGCCCATACGAAGCTGCAAGCCGCGGACCTAATGATCAAAAAAGCGGCGTCGATGCTGGATCAAAATCAGGCTTGCGGTGCAGAAGCTAACATGGCGAAATGGTTGGCTGCAGAAGCAGGTTTTTTCGCCGCTGATCAGGCTGTGCAAACCCATGGGGGTTTTGGCTATGCCAGAGAGTTTCACGTAGAGCGCTATTGGCGCGAAGCCAGGCTGATGAAGCTGGCGCCAATATCACAGGAGATGATTCTGAATTATCTCGCAGAGCACGAATTAGGATTGCCTCGTTCATATTAGTTATGAGCAAGGCGAAAGAGGATCTTTATCTATGACAACACTTCGACACCGACTCTACGTGGCATTGCTTACGCTGATAATCGCAATGACGTGGCTTCCTGCATCCGCTCAGGATGATCTGCATGATCCGGAACAACAACGGGTTGCACCTTTTCAGGTTTTCGACAATCTCTACTACATTGGTGCGCAATGGGTGTCTTCCTGGCTCCTCGTAACCGATCAGGGTCTAATCGTGTTCGATGCGCTTTACGAAGGGCATACCGATATCGCGATTGAAAATATCCGTGAGTTGGGATTCGATCCAAACGATATTCGTTACCTGATTGGTTCGAATGGAAAATATGATCACATTGGTGGTGCGCTCAAGTTTCAGCAACAATTCAGTGCCGTCACCATGTTGACCGAGCAGGATTGGGCGATGACGGAGCAACCATCGGAATCTCGCGAATATCCGAAACCGATTCGCCATCTCTCCGTCAATGATGGCAGTACGCTAAACCTGGGCCGAACCAGACTTCGTTTTATGCACACTCCTGGAGAAACCCCAGGGGGACTATCCACTGGATTTACAGTTTACGATGATGGCTATCCCCATGAGGCCTTTATTTTCGGCGGCGCCAGCCTGGATTTCGAAGGTGAAGAGGCTGCAGAACAATACTTGAATAATATTCAACGGCTGCAACAGGTTATTGGAATTGAAGTGCATTTACCGACGCACGCGCAAGAAGACGATATTTTTGCTCGCTATGGGATGTTGCAGGAAAGGCAAGACGGTGATCCCCATCCCTTCGTCGACCCAGAGAGCTGGTCAGCATATCTGGATTTGAAAGCCCGTCAGGCAGAGCAAAAACTGGATTAACAAATCCACGCTTTTATTTAATTGCTCTTGGCAGTAAAGAAGGCCTGAGTATTCTCATCAGCAGGGAAGTAGCTTTCGATAAGCAGTTCTTCCATGCCGATATCCAGGGCAGACCCAAACTGGCTCAAGGTGGTGAATGTGCTAAGTGTCAGGTCGCCCATTTTGAAATCGACGGTCAACATCGGGCCATCTTCGGTGGAGTCTTCTGGTTGCTGCCAGTCATCTGGGGGATTCATTCTGCTCAAACTGTCATAGAGTTCCCGATGGGCAGGATTGCCATAGGCCAATACCTGTTTGCGGAGTCTGCGCAGTAAATGGCTTGCCACTTCCTCCCAATTACTGATGAGCGGGCGAAACATGTCTTCCCGGAATAGAGCTTCCATCAGGTTATGAGTCGGAATCTCCTGCAGATCTCCCAGGCCCAATGCCATCAATTTCTGCTGAGCCTGGTTTGCCATTAACAGGTTATAGCAACCGTCCATTACCAGCGCAGGATAAGGGTTGTGGTTTTCCAGAATCAGATTGAGTGCGTTGCGGACCGCTTCCATCTCGTCGCTGTGGAGGTCCAGGGCGCTGTAAGCAGGGGCATAGCCACCTGAATTGAGTAGCAAATTGCTGTCCTGATGAGGCAGATTAAGCACATCCGCCAAGCGCAAGAGCATTGCCCGGCTGGGCTTGGTACGGCCCGTCTCAATAAAACTGATATGACGGGACGAAACATCGGCAAGCAGCGATAATTCCAGTTGAGACAAGCGGTTACGCTTACGATATTCGCTAAGTAAGGGCCCGACTGCGGACATGGCAGACTCCTGAGTGGGATAGCATACGACGTTGAGAGCCCATTCTAGGGGCAGCACTTCACGAAAACCATTACCTGCCAGGTAATGTCAGGGGTTCGGGCGAGTGGGTAATTCTGGTGGGGTAATCTGCCAGCGGGCAAAGGTTCGGCGCGCCTGGCTGAGCTGGGTACTACTCAATTTGGGTTCCAGGCTGGCTCGAAATGCCTCTGCTTCAGGATGCTCATGCAATACGGCCATGCTGGCCCAGGCGTGTGAGAGCGCATAGTCTCGAGAGACTGGATCGCCGTCGTTGTACATATTGGCCAGTGCAAATGCCGAATTGGCATGGCCTCCGCGGGCGGCCGCCATAAACCAGGCGATGCCCTGATCAGTGCTCTGATCAACGCCAGATCCCTCAAAATACAGAGAGCCAAGATTGGCCTGTGCACCCAAATGTCCCTGCAGCGCGGCCGCTTCCGTCCATTTAAAAGCCAGGGCCAGATCCTGATCAACGCCTTGCCCGGTAAAGTAGAGAATGGCGAGATTGTACTGCGCTACATCCAAACCTGATTCCGCTGCAGCAGAAAACTCCCGAAAGGCGGTCTGGTAGTCACCCCTGAAGGCGGCATCGAGACCTTGTTCATAATCCGCAAAGGCAAATGAACTAAGCGGAATAGACATCAAAATCAGAAATTTGAAACGAAGTTTAAGCAATTGAATTCTCTCATCTGGCAAGGACCGAACAGGACAATGTTATCGCAGCAGGAAGTGACTTATCACTATGAAAAATCAGCAATTTCGCTATAATACCGCCCCTCGTCTGGACCTAGCAGGCCCAGAATCAGAGTCATGCACCCGTAGCTCAGCTGGGTGAGGACAAGCGCCTTCGAAGCGGCAGCTTCGAGCTTGAGACGAACGACCGCAATCTGTGATTGCGGGCCGGAAGGAAAGTGGATTTTCACTGACCATTTCGGAGGTTCACCGTCAGTATCGGTGATTAATAAACAAAGAATTGTGCACCCGTAGCTCAGCTGGATAGAGTACCTGGCTA
>JANQJM010000038.1 GCA_028281635.1 Pseudomonadales bacterium
TTATGGCAAAACTGCAAGCGATCAGGGGTATGAATGACATACTCCCCGAGCAATCCTTAAGCTGGCAATATCTTGAGAAGTGCATTCATAATGTTGTGAAGCGATTCGGCTATCAGGAAATTCGCTTTCCTGTGCTCGAGCAAACTCAATTGTTTAAGCGCTCGATTGGTGAAGTCACCGATATTGTCGAAAAGGAAATGTACAGTTTCGATGATCGCAATGGAGACAACCTCAGTCTCCGTCCCGAAGGTACCGCCGGCTGTGTAAGAGCAGCTGATCAGCATGGTCTGTTGTATAACCAACAGCAAAGACTCTGGTATCGAGGCCCCATGTTTCGCCACGAGCGACCGCAGAAGGGTCGCTATCGACAGTTTGACCAATTCGGGATTGAAGCCTTTGGTATGCCGGGTCCGGACATTGATGCCGAGGTGATTCAGCTCTCCGCGGAATTATGGAGAGATCTAAAGTTAACTGAGCACGTTCAACTGGAAATCAACAACATCGGTTCTGCTGAAGATAGACAATCCTATGCAACAGCTTTGACGAAGTTTCTCGAAGAGAGAGTTGATTCCCTGGATGAAGATGCCAGGCGTCGAATGCATACCAATCCCATGCGTGTGCTGGACAGTAAAAATCCGGAGGTTCAAGCGGCGTTAACAGGAGCGCCGGAATTGTTTAGCTTCGTCAGTGAAAATAGCAAAGCGCATTATGCGCAGTTGAAGTCTTTGCTAAGTGATCTGGATATCGACTTTGTCGAAAACGGCAGGCTTGTGCGGGGTCTCGATTACTACAATAACTGTGTCTTCGAATGGACTACTCAGGAGTTGGGCGCGCAGGGCACAGTCTGTGGTGGTGGTCGCTACGATGGTCTGGTTGCCCAATTAGGTGGTAAACCTACCTTTGCCTGCGGCTTCGCGATGGGTATCGAGCGGCTGGTGTTAATGCTCGATTCCTTGCAGAAGATTCCTGCTGGAGCCTTAAAGCCCATCGACGTGTATATCCTGGGTTCAGCACCGATATCATCAGCGGCAGGACTAAAACTGGCTGCTGCGATAAGAGCGCAGCACCCTGGTTTGGGGGTGATCAGCCATTGTGGCGGCGGCAAAACCAATTCCCAGATCAAGCGAGCCTTCAATCTGGGCGCTTCTGTAGTGATTATCCTGGATCAGGAGTCCGGCTCATCCTCCGCTAAAATCCGTCGCCTCTCAGATTCGGGGGAGTCTGAGACCCTCGAAATCGCCGCAATTCCCGAAAATCTGCCCAATTTCCTCTGATTTTCGCCTGTCTCAGAGGTGCCCTCAAAGCCCACAAACGGGTAAAATTAGCCCCTTTTTCAATGAGCTGGGGGGTCTGAACTTTCAGACCAAATAGCACTCATAGATTAGGCATAGATCAGCAGGACAGGCAAGGAGTAGGTCGTGGCATTACACGCGGCAGAAGAAGAGAGCATAGAAGCGCTCAAAAAATGGTGGGACGACAATGGCAAGAACCTGGTTGCTGCCGTCATCGTTATTTTTGGTGGCTACACCGGTTGGTTGCTTTGGCAGAATTCCACGGCGGATCAAGCAGGGCAGGCTTCAGATCTATATGAAGAGATTCTCACTATAGTCCTGGAAGTGCCCGGACAGCCCCTCAGCGACGAAAACAGCGATCGAGTTGTCGCTATCGCTGATCAATTGCGCGCCGATCATGGCGAGTCAATTTACGCAAAATTTGCTGCGCTGTTTTCAGCTCAACAGGCTGTGGAGAATAATGATCTGGCGCGTGCCGAATCAGAGTTGCAGTGGATTTTGGATAATCGGCAGCAGGGAATGTTTGGCGAAATCGATGAAGGACTGGTTCTCACCGTAAGTTTACGCATGGCAAGAGTGATCCTTGCCCAGGACGACCCGCAACGGGCATTAGCATTCATCAATGAGATAGATCCCAAATCTTTCGAGCCGGGATTTGCTGAGCTCAGAGGTGATATTTATCTCGCCATGGATCGCATAGTGGATGCTCGCGACGCTTACATTGCTGCGCAACAGGCAGGTTCCGGCAGCGACGGACTCAGGATGAAACTTAACAACCTGCCAGACCCAGGCTGATTGGAATCGTGGTCCGGTTATGAATTCCGCAAGCGTTCACCTCACACTTCGTAATTGGCTGCTGCTGGTTGGTCTGGCAGTGCTTACGGCATGTTCCACTTTGGAAAACCTTAACCCGCTTTCCTGGTTTAGTGATGACGAAGTTAATCCACCGAAGGAACTGGTGGATATTGACGATGAAGTAGAACTGCGACGGCAATGGAGTATTGATGTTGGTAACGGTCAGGGTGACAACTACACCGAGCTGACGCCTGCCATAGACGGGGACGTCATCTATGCGGCGTCGGAAAACGGCACCGTGGTTGCGGTAGAGCTGGCATCAGGTGACTTACTTTGGCGCAATCGATTGGACGACGTTATCCTTACCGGCGGAGTTGGTGCCGGCGGTGGTCTTGTTGTAGTCGGTAGCAGAGATGCTGAAGTGATTGCGCTCAACCAAACCGATGGTGAAATAGCCTGGATTAACCCTGTCACGTCCGAAGTGGTTGCACCACCGATTGCCAACGATGACATCGTGGTTGTGCAGACTGTGGATGATAAAGTCGCAGCGCTGGAAACGACTAATGGAGAGCGGCGTTGGATTTATGAATCAACGCAACCGGCGTTGACCTTACGCGGAACCAGCAGGCCATTGTTCACACCAATAGGCACCGTAGTGGCTGGATTCAGCAATGGTACTTTGGTCTCGGTTTCTGCTTCCGATGGGGTGTGGCGTTGGGAAGAACGAGTCGCTGTCCCAGACGGTCGCTATGATATTGAACGGGTTATCGACGTAGACGGTGACCTGTTATTGGATGGCAATCGCATACTGGCCTCAAGTTATCAGGGTAACTTAATGGCTCTGGATACTCTCAGTGGCAGAATCGTTTGGGGATTAGAAGGTGCATCGAGCTACCACGGTTTAACTCAGGGGTTTGGTAATCTTTATTACTGCAACGACGTAGGGCATGTTGTTGCTATTCGTGATAATTCTGAGGATGTCGTGTGGGAAAATGACGATCTCCAATATCGGGCAGTCACCGCACCGACTGCCATTACCAACTACATCGCAGTTGGTGACTTTGAAGGTTATATCCATCTCATTTCACAAATTGATGGCCGCATCGTTGGTCGGATTAGGTCTGACGGTGATGGCATTCGCGCAAATCTGATCGCCAATGGCGGGCAGTTAATTGCCTATGGCAATAGCGGCCAGCTTGCAGCCTATAGCTTGCAGTAAACAACAACTGGCGCGGCAGACATACTGGAGTCTGTTGCGACTAGGGAAGTGATCCACCAGATTCCAGTCTGCTTTCGTAATGCAACCTGTTCTCGCTCTAGTTGGTCGGCCCAATGTTGGAAAGTCGACGTTGTTCAATCGACTCACCCGTAGCCGAGACGCCATCGTGGCCAATATGCCCGGGCTGACTCGGGACAGACAGTATGGTGAGGGAAAATTCAGCGACATTAGTTTCATTGCGATCGATACTGGCGGTATCACCGGCCATGAAGCGGGGATAGACGCGGAGATGGCTGCCCAGTCCTTGTTAGCCATTGAAGAGGCTTCGGTCTGTTTGTTTCTGGTGGATGCACAAGTAGGTGTCGCACCAGATGACACGAAGATTCTCGACCACCTGCGTAAAACCGGAAAACCTTTCCACTTGGTGGTAAACAAAATAGACGGCCTGGATCCCGATCAGGCCTGTGCAGAATTCTATAGTCTCGGCGTGGAACGGTTGTTTCCTCTCACGGCGACCCAAGGTCGTGGGGTTAAGTCTTTGCTGGAGGCCTGTTTGCAGGACTGGGATGGGGATCAGGCAGCGCCGGAGAAGGCAAGAGGCATCAAGATCGCTGTATCTGGACGACCCAACGTGGGCAAGTCAACTTTGGTAAACCGCATGTTGGGCGAAGACCGCGTCGTGGTCTACGATCAGCCGGGCACAACCCGTGACAGCGTCTACATTCCATTTGAGCGTCGCGGCCAGGCCTATACTCTGATTGATACCGCCGGTATTCGTCGCCGCGGAAAGACCAAGGAAACGGTAGAGAAATTTTCTGTTGTTAAGTCCCTGCAGGCAATCAAGGATGCCCATGTCGCTCTGCTCATTGTCGATGCCCGGGAGGGAATCGTTGAACAGGATTTACATCTCCTGGGCTATGTTATCGAGTCGGGTCGTGCTCTGGTTATTGCCATCAACAAATGGGATGGCATGGATGGAGATGAGAAGGACCGCGTTCGCAGTGAAATAAGACGTCGGTTCACATTCGTCGATTTCGCCAAGATTCACTTTATTTCGGCATTGCACGGAACCGGCGTCGGTGACTTGTATAAATCGGTCAATAAAGCCTACGAATCTGCAACCAAGGAGTTGGGAACCAGCGTACTAACCCGAATCCTGGAAGACGCGGTGCTTGATCACGCTCCGCCGACCGTAAATGGTCGCAGGATAAAACTGCGTTATGCCCATGCCGGTGGTCAGAATCCACCAACCATTGTTATTCATGGTAAACAGACTAATAAACTACCGGGTCATTACAGCCGTTATTTGGAAAAGACCTTTCGTACCGCTCTCAAGATGGAAGGTACGCCTATTCGTATTGAGCTTAAGAGTGACGAGAACCCCTTTACGCGTAAAGAAAAGAATCTAAGCCCCAGACAGATTGCGCAGAAGCGCCGGATTGCGAAGAATCGAAAAGCAAATAAACAAGGAAGGCGTGCTTGATGGTTACACTACAGGATATAGAGCAGGCAGCCACTCGATTGGATGGAGTTGTCGTTAAAACACCGCTATTGCAATCGGCAGTGCTTAACGAGCGCACTGAATCGAAAATCTACCTCAAGCCCGAAAACCTCCAGCATATTGGTGCCTTCAAGTTTCGCGGTGCTTACAACCGTTTGAGCCAACTGGACGCAGCCGCCAGAGCCAAAGGAGTGGTGGCGTTTTCTTCCGGTAATCATGCGCAGGGTGTGGCCTATGCGGCAAAATTGCTTGAGCTACCAGCGACTATTGTCATGCCAATTGACGCACCCAAGATAAAACTGGCGGGCACCAAGACTCCTGGTGCCCGCCAGTTTTATCTTGGGTGCGTCA
>JANQJM010000081.1 GCA_028281635.1 Pseudomonadales bacterium
GTTGGAGACTCTACTGGCTTGCCAGGCCATATCGAATGACCGCAGGGCCGCGTCGTGCAGACCTGCTTCCTGCTGTTGGTCGCCTTGCAGGACCAGAGAGTCTACCTGGCTGTTGTCATAGCGGTTGTATTCTTCCGGACGCAGTGTCACGGGAAGAGGTACGAAATTCGCTGCAGCATAGTCAGTTGCAACTTCGGTCTGCGACGAATCAGCGATGGTGGCGTTGAGGGAAGTAGAGCCAGCAGTTTGAGCCCAGACAAAAGTACTGGAAACCAGGGCAAGAAGGCAAAGAATGAGTCTAACCGGAGATAATGCTAACTCTCGTGAGTTGGACTGCAGGGATGGGAATTGATTGTTATCTATAGCTTCTCGTTCGTTTCGTTCGATTGTGTAAAACATATGACAGCACCTGTAATATTTGGAGCTTGAAGCATAAGTGCTTAATTATCAAGGGTTTTTTCTCTATTTATTACATTAATATGTCAATTAAGTTACATTTTAAAAATATTTTCTTATATTTTTCAATTAGTTAGAAATAGGCCCTGATTTCTTGCTAGTAACGAAATTGTCATATTTCTTTCACAATAAAAGGAGCTAATGGCTGCTTTTACCCACGCTTATTGTGGGTAATTTATGACTTAAGGCTGCAAGAACCAGGCGCAGGAATTGCTGCTATGGCTGTCAAAAAGATCGCGGGGATATCCAGCATCACTCCTGCATGACAAGATTTCGAATCGCCGGTAAGTGAGCTGAGGAATGGGGCTGGAGTGTCTAGCTTTGGCGTCGGCTGGTAGCCGGCGCTTCAGCCAGTAGCACAAGCGCAACCAACTGTGATGATCGGAGCAGAGCTAAGCTTATCGGTAAGTTCGATTGGCGATCAGAGCTTCAGCCAACAACAAGAGCATCACCAAGGCGAGAATGTACCACCACACCCTCTGAGGACGCTCCAACTCTTCGATTAACTGTGCCGTACGTACTTCTCTGGATTGAATGGGACTGGTGTCGGGATTAATCACTGCGTCATATACAGTGGCAGCGGCTACCCGGGTAAAGTCTGCTTCTTCGGGCAGTATATTCACCGCATAGCGGCTCGCCGCATCGTTGATAGAAGCGGTATAGATTCCTGGCCTGGCAACAGCCATCAGCGCGTTGTTGTTCAGTTGCAAATCCTGGCCAGCACTGTCAGTTGCCGATATCTGCGCGGACTCGTCCGCGGAGACCAGCTGAATATTGTCACCAACCTGATAAGCGCGTTGTCGAACTTCAGTTTGTACCAGGTGGCGCAGGGTTTCGTGCACGAAGGGCAGATACAATCCCTGTAAAGCCAGATTGTTCCACTCCAGATCCAGACTGGACGCGAACAGCATCACCCTGCCCTCACCAAACGCTCTTTCAACCAGCGCAGCCTCGGTGTTGTCGAATTGCATCAACACATCGGCATCTGCCACCGGCAGCAAAGACCAGTGCCCTTCGAAGCGGGCAGTCCAGTCTCCCTCTAATGGGCGCAGGATGGGATGGCGACGATCATAGTCGGCAATTACCAGATAGTCTTCTCGCCCCAGCTGACCCTGATTCTGCAATTGCGCCGGAGTAATGTCGGCAAACTGGCGATTAAACAACTCCGCCTCCACTCGATCACCCGGCGCCAGCAACAAACTGCCGCCTTCTGCCACGTAATCGGTAATAGCTTGTGCCTGACTGTTGTTCAGATCACCGACATTCAACAGCACCGCCACATCACTTTGCCTGAGGGCTGCTGCACTCAGTTCGGTAGACTCGATGTGCTGCAACTCAAAGGGTGAAGTGGCTGGTCCTCCGACCGCCAGACCAAACCAATGACCTTCATCATCGAACCAGTTGTCGGAAGCCTCGCCGTTTACCAACAGCACTCGAATCTTGGGAAGCACATCCACTGTGAAGAAATAGGAATTGTCATCAGCGAACTCATCGCCTGACACTCTGACTTCCCCCACATAAGTTCCTTCGCTGTCAAAGTTACTGGTGAATGCCACCACTTCTTCGGAACGATCACCCAAATCAACCGTGACTCTGTCCACCATCTGTCCATTGATGCTGAGTGAGACCTCCCCGCGATCCATATACAGAGAGCCAGTGGTCCGAACCCGCGCCAGGATTTGTTGTTCGGCAGCATCCTCCAGGAGTTGCTCGGGTGATCGCACATCGGTAAGCACCAAATTGCTGCTCTCCGCCGTACCCACATCGATATTGGTAAGCGCCACCCCAGGTGCCAGTTTCCAGGCTTCGTCGGCGCTTCGCATGCCGGTATCCTGGAAATCAGAGATCAGGTAAACGGCGCGGTTGTCATAACGGGAAGTCTCCAGCAATTGATCGGCCAATCGCAGATTGGGATAGTAGCGGGTAGTGCCGAATCCTGGCTCTTCGATATCTTCAATCAGATCCCTCACGGCTTCGATGTCAGCGTCCAGCTCCCGCACCAGTTGTGCCGAATCGGAGAAGCTTATGAGGGCGACTTCATCGCCTCCGCTGAGACTGTCGATAATATCCAGCGCCTCATCCCGGGCCCTTTCAAAATGATCGCCGTAACGCATGCTCATTGAAACATCCAACAGGATAACCGCAGACTGCGGATCGGCATCCACCAGGCGGGCAACGGATTGATTGATCAGAGGGCGCGCGAAGGCAAGTACCAGTAGCGCAATGACTGCTGAACGCAGCAGCAACAGTGCTATCTGTTGCAGGTGTTGGAACAGCACAAGTTTCTTGGATGTCTTTTTCAGAAAGCGGATGGTGCTGAACATCAACTTGGGTGGCTTCTCGCGACGAATCAGATGGATGGCGACAGGGATCAGTGCAGCCAGCAAGCCTACGAGAAATAAAGGAGTCAGAAATACCATTAGCTGTTTAGAAACTCTTAGCCCGTTTAGACATATAGGATGATAACGCCTCATCCAGGGGTTGCGCCGTATTCAAGAGTGCATAGTCAACACCGCTGCTTTGGCATTTCTTGCGGCAGTAGGAAAGAAACTCATTGAGGTTTTCCAGATATGCTTTGCGAATTGCAGCCGGTGAAGTGATGTATGTTTCGTTGTTTTCCATATCGATGAATTCGGAAGCTTCATTAAAAGGAAAGTTGAGTTCGGCATCATCCATGATCTGAAAGGTGATGATGTCATTACCCATGCCCCGCAAATTCTGCAGCGTATTAATCACACGTTCCTCATCATCCAACATATCAGTAATCAATATCACGATACTGCGCTTGGTGAGAGACGCTGCCAGGTCAGTGAGCGGTTTTACCGCATCGGTTTTGTTGCCAGACTCCACGTGAGACAGGGTACGCAGTATGCGCATTAAATGTGGTTGGCGACACCTGGCCGGAATGTAATCCCGAATCTCATCATCAAATGTGATCAGACCCACGGCATCCCGTTGCCGCATGATGAAATAAGCCAGGGCGGATGCCAGGGTTACTCCATAGTTCAATTTGCTCACACCGCCCGAGGTGTAGTCCATGGAACCGCTGGTATCCAAGAGAATCATGCAGCGCACATTGGTTTCGTCTTCGTACTGCTTGATATAGAACTTGTCGCTGCGGGCATACAGCTTCCAGTCTACGTGGCGCATATCATCGCCACGCTGATAGTGGCGATAATCATTAAACTCAACGCTAAAACCCCGATTGGGGCTCTTATGTAGTCCGGACAAAAACCCTTCCACCACCACGCGCGCGCGCAGCTCTAGATTGTCGAGCCCTGCCAATACCGTTGGGTCGAGAAAGTTTAGGGATTCAGTCATCGCTGTTTATGAGTTTAGATGTCCGATGCAGGTTCAGGCACTGCTTCTAACAATCGATTGATTACATCATCGGTGGTAACGCGCTCAGCCTCTGCATGAAAGTTCAGCAAGATGCGATGACGAAACACCGATGACGCCAGGGCACGCACGTCGCCGTAGGACACATTGTAACGACCCAGCAGCAAGGCTCTCACCTTGCCGGCAAGAATGAGATTCTGCGAAGCACGAATACCGGCGCCCCAGCTTACCCAGTCTTTAACGAAGTCCGGGGCCGATTCACTCTGTGGACGCGATGCGTGCACTAGCCGCACCGCATAGCGAATCACCGCCTCTGCCGCAGGAACCTGTCGCGCTATGCGTTGGAACTCGAGGATATCTTCACCACCCAGTGGATGGGAGAGCGGATTATCATGAGTCTGTGTTGTCTGACTCACCACAGTTACTTCGTCGGATTCAGACAGATAACCCAATTCTATCTTGAACATGAAGCGGTCCAGCTGCGCTTCCGGCAACGGGTAAGTGCCTTCCAATTCGATCGGGTTTTGCGTCGCCAGCACGAAAAATGGCTGCGCCATAGGATGGGTAACACCCGCTGCGGTGACCTGTCTTTCTTCCATCGCCTCCAGCAGAGCCGATTGTGTTTTAGGAGGTGTTCGGTTGATCTCGTCCGCCAACAGAATATTGGTAAAGATAGGCCCTTTTACGAAAGTCAGCTTACGGCCACCATCCGTTTCTTCAACCACTTCCGACCCCACCACGTCTGCGGGCATCAAATCTGGAGTGAACTGAATTCGAGAGAAGTCGACTTGCAGAATATCGGCGACTGTTTTGATCAACAGGGTTTTTGCCAGTCCCGGCACCCCGGTCACCAGCACGTGGCCGCCACCGAACAGGGCGATCAATAGTTCATCGATAATTGATTCCTGACCCACGATGACTTTCTTGATCTCGGCAACAATCTGATCGCGCCCATCCTGCATGCGCTTGACCAGAGCAATATCATCCTGATTTTCAATTTCTAAAACTTGTTCTGTTTCTGCCATGTCCTGTTCCTGTCCATCAGTGGCTAAATGCATAAATTAAAAAGTTGATGCCTATCTTGTAGGCTTCATTAGTGTACTTGGTTGGATAGTTTTCATAGAAGGTATGCTCCCAACCATCTCCGAGATCGGTATTGTAGTTCGCCACCATCATCACTCTTCCGTCATCATCCAGCACTGCATAGACCTCCGGTGGGTAGCTGGGATCATCCAGATTCATGAAGCCACCAAAATCCCAGGTCACCATGCGTCCGGGGACTTGCGCGAGTTCATCAATGTCGAAAAAGATATGAAAAATTTCGTGACTGGTGTCCAGCTTGACGATTTCCCGATCAGGAAAAATCTTACCCATCTCCATGAACATGTCATCCAGATGCGGCTGTCCCCAGAAGTCATCAACCATCACGAAGCCACCACGAAACATGAATTCCCTTAGCGCTTCGATTTCTTCCGGCGTGAAATTAGGACCAGAATAAGAGGAACCGATTGGCACTCGCTTCCAGTTCATATAGAGGAAGATGTGTTCAAACAAACGCGGATCGGTGAGTTGCAAATAGGTGTGATTGCGCGGATTGGTATCGACATTGGTGTAGCGCATAACACCGCGCAAAAAATTCTCATCGGAATCGGGATAGTCCGTATCCCACCAGCCACCGCGACGTCGATAGCTGAAACCGCCGGCGCCACCTCCATGATTGGTGTATTGGCCCCGTAGCCAGGTGAATTCCGTAATGTCAGTACCGTAAATCGCCAGATCCTCGTTACCTCCGCGAGTATCGTTCATGGGGAACACCTGCCCATAGCTTACAGCCTGGACAATCAAGCCCAGTCCTAATGCCAGGTAAGTGATGAGGCGTCGGCTCACTGGGCGCTTTCCCGTTCGACAGACTCCAGCAATAACTGCTGGGCTCGCAGAAAACTCGGCGCCTGTTCAAGAGCGTAGAGAATATTCTGTTTAGCTTCGCTTACCTGACCGTTCTTTAGATAAGCCTCGGCGAGATTCGTACGCGCCTCAACCGGATCACTGATTTCCAGTTTCATTAACACTTCGAATTCGGTTACTGCCAGTTGCGAATCATCAACCGCGAGTGCGTACCTGGCTTTCAGTTCATGCACGTCCTGTCGGTAGGGATCCACTTGAATCGCGCGATCAATATAATAGGCGGCGCGTTCATAGTCTTCTGCTGCAAGGGCGGCCTCTGCCAGAATGATGGCAGAGCCGTAATCATGTTGCAGGCTCTCCATCAGAGTTTCCAGCCATTGCAACTGCATTGCACGATTGCCCTCACGCTCATAGATTTGTGACAGCACCAGGGCAGGGCTGGGGTAGCCAGTATAGGAAGGCAACATCTCGTGAGCGATCTCCAGGTGGACCTTTGCCTCTTCAAACGCTTCTTCTTTAAACAGCACAATCCCTAACTGCAAATAGGCCTGGAAATCCCGATCATTCTCTTCGATTCGGGAGCGCATATGCTGTTTAAGAGACGCGTTGTTATACAGCTCGGCGAGAATCGCACTACTGTTTTCACGAATGCCATGGCCATGCCCTTCACCCTCATCCGGCACATCCTCGGTGTGGGCATAGACGTTGATTTGATTAACCCGTTGCGTAATCCAGTTTCTGAATCCCGCATCGAATTCATTGACGCTCATATCAAACACTTCGCTGAAGCGCTCACTGTCTTCCTTTATCTCTGCATACTGATAGATGAGTTCTACCAGCTTGGGGAAACCAAACTCCCGTGCGATGTAGTCCACTACCAGGTAAGACTGGAAATAAGCGAAGCTAAGGTCGGCATTGTTTCGCGCCCCGGAAAACCCGGAATTCAAGCTAGCTACGGGTAACAGTTTATCTTCTGCAGCCGCTCTAACCAGGTCAAGGCCCTGGGAGCGTCCCCAGTAAGGGCGCCCTTCCCTTTCTTCCCACACCGAAATGCCTTCCGACAACCAGCGTGGCATACGATTGCCAGTCATTTGCAAGGTAATAACATGCATGAATTCATGCCACACGATTTCCTGCCAGTTTGCAGTCAGGGTATCCGGTGAGATCAGAGTGATGACTTTGCCAAAGCAGATTCCTACCAGAGGTCCAATATCGGGAAGCCCTACCGAGCGCACCGCAAAGTCTTCCGAGTTTTCGAACACTTCGATTAGCACTGGCCCTTCTGGCTCAAATCCGTATTTAGCAGTCAGTGTTTCCCAGGATTCTTCCAACAGCGGTTCCAGGTAGGGCCATAGAATGTCTGCATCCCGCTCACTCATATGAACTTTGAAGTGTTCACTTTCCAAAGTTGCGTAGGTTTCCAAGGTATCGAAAACCTTGAGCATATTGGAAGTCATGACATTAAACGGGTCATTGTCGAATCCAATTTCCAGATTCGCCTTACCCTCTTCCTCTTCGCCTAATCTGATCAGGTTACTGCCGAGCAAGGTATAACCCTGCCAGTATTCGGGGTCGGCTTCGATAGAGGCGCGGGCAAATTCAACTGCTTCTGTGAACAGATAATTGTTGCCGAAACTATCCGCTATGTGACCGAGAAATTCCGCATTATTGGGACTGAACGCATCGACCCGTGCCAGGTAGTCCTGATACTCCGCGTCTTTTTTATTCAATGCAGCCTGAGCCGCCAGAATACTCAAGGTCCTTAAAGATTCCGGATTGAGTGCAAGTACCTGTTGAAAATAGGCCTGAGCCTCGTCCTCGCGGCCATTCATCATTAGCAGTTGGCCATAGGTTTCCAAAGCTGCTACCGAATTAGGATTGATTGCCAATGCGCGCTGCAGTGAACGCTCATCACCGACAACCCGGGCAATTCCAACCAGGGCTGGCACGTAGCGGCTATTGATATCCAGGGCATCCTGATAGCCCCTTTCCGCGTCGCTGGCATTGTATTTTTCCAGAAACAAATCGGCCCACAGAGTATGGGCTTCCAGATTGTTGGGATTGGCCCGCGTGGCTTCGTTAAACAAGCTATTGGCATCATGAAAATTGCCTAACAACCAACTGGCCAGCGCTACCATGGTGACGTCTTCAGAACTGAACACGAGCCCGTCGTTGTAGCGTTGCACCGCCTGATTCAGAATCTGAAAAGCAGCTTCCTTCTCGCCTACAAATTTCAATAAACTGCCGTACTGCACCAGAGTCCGAACCGGTGCATCACCCATGCCGCTGACAACTGCTTCCAGAATCTGCAGCGCTTCCTGCGATAGACCGAGACCTCGCTTAACCTCGGCAAGCTGAGTGCTGAGTAAAGGTGAATCGGCATACTCATCATCTATGGCATCTTCCACAACGCGCTGCGCATCCTGGAAGTTGCCCATCATCAAATAAGCTTTGCTGGCACCGATCAAGCCATCGACTCGATCCAGTCCATCCGCCATCTGAAACATCTCGCTGGCAGCTGCGTATGAGCCATTCAACAGCAGTTGCTCGCCTCGATACAGGGCTGAGTCGTTGGCTTCCAGTAGCTCGTCCTGGGCACCCAACCCATTACTTATCAACGCGACAACTATGGCGCCGACCAGACTTGCCCATCGCTTGTTCAATAAAAACTCAGTTAAGCTGCTCATTAAACTGTCCTGTAGTGCGAGCCAACTCCACCAGGAGTTGCTCCATCTGTTGCCAGTAATCTGCTTCCAAATATTCCGCCTTGCGCCCGCGCAGAATAAATACAGAGCGTTCCAGTTCCTGCATGCGCGCCTTCAATTCCAGCGCCTGTGGTGACAATCCCGCGGTATCATCAACCAGGGTATCAATATAGGCGATCTCGGCGAGCAGGCCGTCCGCCTGATCGACTCCGGGTGCGAGGGTGAACAGCGAATCGCCATTGTCATCCAGGCCAGCATGCTCAGGCGCCAGTCGGCCCTGTTCCGAATACCATTGTTCAACGTTGGCCCGGGCATATTCGAAAGCCTCTAACATTGAGACGCGATTGTTCTTGTCTCTGTCGCCATTACGTTGGTCCAGGGCTTCGATGAAATAACCAGAGAAAATCGGATCGTAGCGTTCCGAAGGGGAACGTGTTGAGGAAATCACCACCCGCCCCTCACTTGAGAGCGCTGCCGAAAATCCAAAACTGGCACTGGTGGTATTAACGATCACCATGTCCTGACGATCGAACTGATCCAACATTTCGGCAAACTCAATTCCGGTAAGATCCGGACCGACGATATTAAACTTGGCCTCTTCTTCAGCACCGGAACCGTGGCCAATCAGATACAGTGTGATCTGGTCGCCGGTTTCTACACGGCCTCTCAATTCCGATAAGGCCTGGACTATACCTTCACGATCAGTTGCTCCATCGACTCGCTCACCACCAACGAAACTGTCGTCACCGTCGTTATAGAGCAAGGTAATAGTGTCGGAACTGTAGCCGTAGTCACGGGTCAGAATGTCGTGCAGAGATAAGCCCCATTGTCGGAAGCGGCCGGCGTTAACTTCCCCCACTGCCGGCCCTACCATGATCACCGCATACTTGCTTGTGTCAGGACTATCCAGAAAATAATTCAGCTCATTGTCTTGGGTTTGGCCTTGGGCCTGCAAAAATTGACTGCCAGCTGCCAAAACCAGACCTGTACAGAACACATAGAGCTTTCTTGTTAGCAATCTAAACACTAAGACAAACCTCGCAGTCTTCTGGCGATCCAGTCGACGCACAGTAAGGCAATCAATAGTGCTAACAACCAGGGTTGATCCCAGAGATCGATTTGCACTTCGCGGGAATAGGCATTCGGGGTGAATTCGACAGCATCTGCCAGTTGATCGGCATTACTAATATCAAAGAAACTGCCACCACTGGCATCAGAAATGCGCGCTAACAAGCCGCTATCCATCGCCGCATTGTTGTACTCTCTTAAAGAGGGCGTCACCACAAAGGCAGCCCCCTTCTCGGACCCATCGCTGGCTCCTTCACCAGCGACGCTGGCCACATCGACCAGCAGGTCGTATACGCCCTCTTCTTCCACAATGAAACTGGCGCGATAGACTCCGTCCTCTTCGATATCCCACTCCATTGGCATGTCAGTTATCTGATCCAGGGGATCTGTAGTCTGCATATACAAGGTGGCGTTGTTATCCGCTTCGTAGCTGTCATCTAATACTGTCGCCGTGATATTCACTTCGTCCCCGACGTTATAGAACTCCCGATCGAACTCGATGCTAATGCGCTCTGGTGCGGAAACAGCTAACCAACGCAACATTTGACGCCACAGTGTTTCATGGGATTGATCCGCAAAGGGCATCATCATTTGCCAGCGCCAGGTACTGGCAGTTGCCACTACCATGCTGCGGCCGCTGCCGTAGCGCTGCGAAGCAATAATAGGTAGGGCCTGATTCTGATACTGCAGCAATGGATGCTCCATCAATACAGTAGCGCCAGGTTTGATGCGACCGGTTACATAAACACCCTGCAACTCCGGAAGTTGTCTCCACAGCAAACTGTTTTCACCATCGTCACTGGCCAGTCGCAGTAGCGGTGAAAACTCTCCGTTGTTGGTGAGCCGCGGATAGTAAAGCTCGCCAGTGGGGTGATTACCGCGACGGATGCCCCCACGCAAATGGGAAGGCAGGAAATTTTCCTCTACCAGGGTAATGGGTAAAACATCGGCGATCGGCGTGGCGATGAATTCCTCATCAACCATGCCGCTCATTAGAAAACCACCGCCACGCTCAGCTACAAAATCCTGAATCATTTGTAGCTGATCTGCGTTAAAGAAACTCTCTTCAATATCCCCCAGTACCAGGGCCTCGTACTGAAACAAAGTCTCCTTGTCCCGAGGGAAGCCTTCACTTAGTTCTGTGGGTGATTCAATTCCCTGGCGGTAGTATTTCTCTGGACCGGTTTGTAAATAGGTTGCGAGTCGTAAGGAAGTGTCTGCCTCCACAGCCCGACGAATGAATTTATATTCGTTGCGTGGATGACCTTCGATATAAAGAATGTCAAGTGGCTCCTTTTCAGTGTTATCCACCAAAAAGCTGTAAACATTGTTCTGCTCAATGATTTCGCCACTCTGCAATTCCACCTGCAGGTCATAGACAATGGCCTCCGGCCGCTCTGGGGTGAGTTCCATCTCATAGCGGCGGGTAACACCCTCTGCACCCAGAGTAACCACCTGAGTTTCTACAACCGTGTCACCATCCATCACCGACAATTCGACTTCCTGACCTTCATAACCTCGATGATTCAGACCCACCGAGATATTGAATACGGAACCTTCCAGCACCGTCTTGTTGCTGTTGACGTCGACGATCCCTATGTCCTGGGGTATTTCTTCCTGACCAACACCGACAGTGAAGATTGGAATCTGTCGGGTACCAAAATCCGCTGCCTTGATCACTGGATCTATTTCGCTGTTGTCAGCGCCATCCGTAATCAATACCAGGCCACCCAGTGGCAAGCCATTGAGTTGGGCATCCACGAATTCCAAAGCCTGGTTTATCGAAGAAGCGGTTCCGGAGCCGGACAGTCCATCGGCGCCTGCAATTCGTTCGGCTTGTTTGTCGAAGCGAAAACTACGCAATTGAAAAGACTCGGACAGGTCATCTAACACACCGTCCTCCACCAGAGCCTCGTTAACAGCATCGCGACGGGAATCACCGCCAGCCATATCGGTAATCGTCATGCTTTGGGAATCATCGAAGATGACGCCAAGATAGGTTTCCTGCGGGGATACCTGCAAAGTGGTGATGACAGGTCGTAGCAAACAAAACAGCAACAGCACCAACACACTGGAACGGACAGTGATGAAAAAAGTCTTCCAGGCAGGTGTCAGAGGCCGGGTAGTTTTAAGATAGGTTAACCACACCGCCGCAACGATCAAGGCCGCCAACATCAGGAACAGCAGCGGGCTAATTCCGTAAGCGAAGCTCAGATTGCCCTCTGATAGTGCGGTAAGAAAATTAGGTTCCGTGTATTGCATTGCTACTGGGTCGAGTTGGAAGACCCCTGACTCTCAGACAGCACACGGTAGTACTGCTCAACTAGCTCACGGTATTGCTCTGGAATTTCTTCATCAGAGGCTGCAAACAACTTGTTGTTGATGGCATCGAGTTCAGCCTGCGCGCGCAGCGCACCTTCCAACTCGATTATCGGCTGCAGTAATTGCTGAAACAAATCCGGCTGGTTCAGGAAATCTTCGATGTCCTGCTGTGTTAACTGTTGACGAATGGAACGGGCATTACCCCAGGGCAGACTATTGCCATCAGTGGTCGCCCGGCCACCGACTCCAGTCCGATCCTGGGTATCACCACCACGCGCACCACCGATTTGTTGTCTGCCACCGCGACCAGCGGCCTGTCCAGGCTGCCCCCCGGCTTGCTGACCACCGGCCTGTTGTTCCTGCAGTTGTTGCTGGAGTTGTTGCGCTAACTGCTGAGAACGTTGCAGTTGGTCCCGCATTTCCCGCAAACTGGGAACACCTCCGCCGGGACGTTGACCTGCTTCGTTGAAGGCTAAAGCCTGATCCTGGAGTTCTTCTATCTGTTCACGCAGGGCTTCCGCATCGCTGGCAGCTTGCTGAATTTGATCTGACGCTGAACCGGTATTGGAAGGATCAAGAGCTGCCAGAGACTGTGCCAGTTCTTCCATCTGCCCTTCGATCTCTTCTTCTATATCTACCGCAAGATTCACCATACCATTGCGCAGAACCCGACTGCTGGTCTGCATCTCTTCCTGAATCGGGCGCAGTTCTCTTGACGCTGCCTGAGCTTGAGACATCAAACGTTGATCTTCGTTGCTGCCTCTGGCGATGATCGCTCTCAGCATGTCTTCGATTTCTTCCAGATCTCGTTGTTGCTGCTGCTGGGCTTCGATCAGATCTTGCAGTCGTTCGTCATTGCGCACCGTTTGTCGGGTTTGACCCAGGCCCTGCTGGCGGCTGGTCTCGGCAATCTGTTCCTGCAACTGGCGCTGTTGATTAAGTAACTGCTGTCCACGTTGACTCAGGTTCTGCGCCAACTGATTAACCGAGCGCTCACCCTGCTCATTCAGCTCCCGCTGCTGTTGACGCAAATTCTCCAGAGCTTTTTGGCTGCGAGCAGCAGCGATGGAAGGGGAATCACTTTCCGCCGCTTCCTGCATCTGTTGTGCGGCACGCTGCAGGGCTGTCTGCTGTTGCTGCTGACCACCACTACCACTGGAGGAAGAAGACGATTGCGATTGGCTCTGTGATTGTGACTGACTGCCACTGGAGGAAGACTGTTGTGATTGCTGACCGCGAGAAAGTTGTTGGGCAAGTTGAGCTACTTCGCGACTGAGTTGTTCCTGCTGCCGCATCAATCGTTCCAATTCCCTGCGCTTCTGCTCTTCGGTAAGTTGCTCTTCCCGTCTGGCGAGGTTGCGTTGGGCTCGCGTCAATGCTTCCTGGCGACGGGCGAGCTCTTCCAACTTATTCACTTCTTCCTGGTTTTCTCGCGATCCACCGCCAGCACTGTTGGGATTTTCATAACGGTTTTCCAGCTGGCCCATTTCCATCTCGAATAACTCGCGCAAGTCTTCACGCTCCTGCTGGGCGCCACCACCGCCACCACCGCCGCCGCCTTGCTGCATGCTGATGTTGGTGCGATTGATACTGGCTTCCGCCTTGAGAATATACTGCAGGGCTAGCTGTTCAGGCTGCAGCGCACTGGTGATTTGTTCCAGCTCCAACTCGCTCGCCGCCAGATTCATCTGGTCGATGGCAAGGGAGAGGTTCTCCACCGCCGCATCGTAAGTGTCGTCAGAAAAATTCAGGCGCTCTGCCAGTCGATCGATCGACATACGTGCACGGCCAGTTGCTTCCCGTTGCGACTCCGCAATGATCTCAGCATCGGAAGAGAATTCTTCTGCTGACACTTTGTTCTGACGATTACGCAACTTCCAGGTAGCGGCGATAATATCCTTCTGCACCGCTACCAGCGCGCTGCTATCACCACCTTGCCCACCACCGGCGCCCTGACCTCCGCTCATGCCCGGGTTACGGCGAAATTCCTGATCGGTTGGAATGATCTGCAGAAAATAGATATCGGAAATGACTTCGGCTGGTCCTTCCAGACCGTTGTTATCAGCAAGGGTGAGGAAATAGCTGACGAAATCGCCTGGCTCCACTTCCAGATCCTCGAGATAGATCAATTCGTTGCCGGTGACACTTCGTACATTCGCCTCTGGCAGAAAATCTACTTCCACTTCGTCCGCCCCAACAACGCTGTAATTTAAAGTGAATTCACTAAGCCCATAATCGTCACTGGCATCCACCTGCAGAACCACTTCCTCCAGAGGCATCACTTCCTGATCTCGACCAGGACGTTGCAAGGCCAGCTCTGGCGGTGTGTCTTCAATGGAACGAATGAAGTAATCCAGAGGATTCTGACTCTCCAAACCAGAGAAGTCAGTGGCGAAAACACGATACACCCCATCCTGATTTACGGTGAAGCTGCCGGTACCGACGTTGCCATCGAGACTCAGTTGCAGATCCGAATAAGGAGTCGGCGCTGGCCCTTCCTCATCCTCATCGCGGTAGCTTTCCTCAAATTGAACCACCGCCTGTTCGATTGCTTTATTAAATGTAATGTTGAGATTCACCACGGTACCTTCCGGCACCACCATGTCACCACTGTCTTCTTCGGTGATGTCTTCGATACCAGTGTAGTCCGGATAATCGAAGGCGACGTCAATCTGTTCAATCTGCGGCAGGTCGAACAGGCTGATGCGGTACTGTTGGGAATTCTGTTCGCCACGCTCATTGAAGCTGATGTAGTAGGTGGTGTCTTCCTGCAACGAAGGAATGAAGTAGCTGTAGGAAGCACTGTCGCTGCCGGTTCCATCCCGACTCATAGGCGCATCTCGCCAGTTCACATTGTCATTCTGCAAGCGCAGATTGATGCTGTCGGGCATGGCATTAGCCACCCGGGCAATAATGGTGACACTATCGCCCCGTTGCATTTCGATATCACCGGGTTCCACGCTAATTTCGATATCAGCGAATACTTCCTGGACCAGCAGCGGTTCACTTATGGCAAACGGCCAGGCCAGGCGCGAGCCTGCATTGAATAAACTGTCCGAGGTCAGAAACAGCACTGCCGCTACAGCTACCACGCCAACGGCAGAGGCGAAAGAAATCCACGAGGTGCTGGCAGGCGCCACGGTTTCCACCTGCTTCTGTTGTTTCTGTACATGCTGCTGAGCATCTTGCCAAAGCTGCTGAATAAACTGCCTGGAGACACCAGCCTTGCCCTGCTGCAGATCTTCTTCCGTGAATTCCAGGGAAGTGAGCAAACGCTGCTCGAAATCAGGAATGTGATCTTCTACATAATGTGCCAACTCACGGTCATTAGTGTGGCGCCGCTTGAGCATCCAATAGAAACGCAGCAAGACCGTAGCAGCGATTCCTACAGTGATGACAAACAACACGGTGGTGCCTGCTTTGCCAGGTTGTAACCAGATTGCAATCAGGCTCATCCCCAGCACCGCCAGGGTCAGGGCGATGATGTGCAGGCTGCTTTGTTGCAGGAGAAACAAGTTACTGCGTCGGCGACGCAATTGTTGCAGGGTTTCGCGAAGGCTTTCGAATGTGGGCGTAGACATGAGGTCTCTTCAATTTACCAGTGACTGCTTACCAGTGATTACTGATCCACTGACTAGCGATGGCTGTGCTTGCTCTGCTCCGCATCCTTGCTGTCGATTACTCAGACTTTGCAGTTGCAAATCACGCTCTCGTACCGACCCAAGCCGGCGAGTTTTGAATATCCCTATTGCGACACCTTGTTAGGCCTTTCTGCATGGTCTTATCTGTAACCTGAGTAGAAGCAAAAAATAAGCCTTTAAAGGGAGTTCCTCTGGCTTTCCACCGGCCGCTGAGGGCGGTGCAAAGTCTTCAAATTTCGGTCTTAACTATCCCACTATCTTGCCCCGAAAAGCAAGGATTTACGCTGGCTCCAGAGGAGATTTGGACGCTCTTCACAATTAGTCGGAGAATTGTCTCGGTCTGCCCCGATTTCGCCTTTTCTGGGCCCAATTCTGTACAAATTCTGGACATGCTCCGCTCGTCAGGCCAAGACCTGCACGGGACCTAATCTGCCTGGTAGCCCATCTCCCGTGGGCGGTAGTAGCGCGAGTCCTGGGGAAACACGTGAATGTCACTGGAAGTCACGGCCTGCACCAGTGCGTCAAGGTCGTGGTGGGGTGACAAATTTTGCAAAGTGGCACGAGTCGGACCGGGCAGCACCAGCTTCTCGTCTTGGGCTTCGGCCAGGGCCTGATTTGGTGACAACCAACGGAAATCCAGAATCTCGGCGTTATCGACGCTGACTTCCACACTCTCCCGTAGCGGACAAACGAAAAACCAGGTGCAAAAGCGCCGCGGTAATTTTGGTGGCGTGGTCCAGTGCGCAGTGTGAATCAGCTGTTCGACTTGAATCTCAATGCCAGACTCCTCTCTGGTCTCTCGTATTGCAGCCAATTGCGCCGCAGGGTATTCCAGACCATCAGCCGCCGCCTCGAAATCAGCCGCATCGATGCGCCCTCCGGGAAACACCCAATGACCACCATGAAAAACCAGTTTGGAATTGCGCCGCAGGAGTAGCACTTCAATCCCGGACGCCTCAGTATTATTTCGTACCAGCACCACCGTAGCAGCAGGAACTGGTTGCACATCATTCAATGTCGTTAACTTCCTCACAGGCCCGAATTAAATCTCCGGGCTAGAATCGCGTTGCATAATAGCGAATAAACCACTTTCTCTCATCTCAATTGCAGGGTTTGGGGTAGCAGCATAGAATGCTGCCCTCTACCAATCAGGGGTAGAGAAGTTTCGCTTAATACAGAGGAGAGAACATGAGTATCAGTTTCGAAGATCGCGTGGCTATAGTGACAGGAGCTGGCGGTGGCCTGGGCAAGCAGCACGCCCTGGAATTAGGCCGACGCGGCGCCAAGGTCGTGGTCAATGACCTGGGTGGTTCAGTGGATGGTACGGGTGGATCAGTAAGCGCGGCGGAACAGGTTGCTCAGGAAATCGTGGATAACGGGGGCACTGCTGTCGCCAATGGCGCCTCTGTCACCGATTTAGCAGCAGTTGAACAGATGGTGGAAGAAACCATGACGCGTTGGGGCCGTATCGACATCGTGGTTAACAATGCCGGCATTTTGAGAGACAAAACTTTCGCCAAGATGGAGCTGGAAAACTGGCATGCCGTAATGGATGTTCACCTGACTGGCAGTCTCAATGTAACCAAATGTGTATGGCCCATTATGATCGAACAGAACTATGGCCGTTTGGTTATGACTACCTCCACCTCAGGACTGTTTGGTAACTTTGGTCAGAGCAATTATGGAGCAGCCAAACTTGGTCTGGTTGGCTTCATGAATACGCTACGACTTGAAGGTGCCAAGTACAACATTTTTACCAACTGCATCGCACCTATTGCTGCCACACGAATGACCGTGGATCTGCCAGGTTTTGAGGACAGCGAAGAACGCCTGGCACCGGAACTGGTCACTCCGGCCGTGGTATTTCTGTGCAGCGATCAGGCGCCCAATGGTCGCATCATTCAGGCCATGGGAGGTCGCTATTACTCGGCTGACGTCAGAGAAAATGCGGGTGTAGACCTGGGTACTTCTGCTACGGCAGAAGACATCGCTACCAATATCGATACCATCCTGGATATGGCTGAAAACAAAGGCATTCTGGAGCGCACTCACCATCGCTAGTGCACCGCCAGAGCTGATCAGGCTTTAAGCCTGATCAGCCAGGGCACGCTGCACCGACGCCCGTTCGTCCATCAAATTCAACAATTCGCGCACATTGGGCAGCTCATTGAAAGCATCCCAATCCAGAGCCTTCCTGGCCACTATGGTGGCCAGATTCACGGCAAACCGAAAGAAGAAATCCGCATAAGTGATATTGCTTCCAGCCACATAGGGCTCGAACCTGGTGAGGCGCGCCACGGCAGTGAAGCCCTGCTCGAGTTTCTCCTTCACTTCCGCCTTCAATTCATCGGTCGCTGGTCTTCCGAAAAACACATCTCCATAGAGCCGTCGTGCTGGCAACTCGATATCTTTTTCCATGTGGTGGATAAGTTCCTCAACCTTTGCCCTTTGAAATGGATCGCTGGGATACAGGTTGTTACCGCCACCGACCGCCTCCAGGTAGTTAAAGATGACAATTGTCTCTGACAGGAATCCCTGTTCAGTTTCAATGCAAGGTACCCTGCCCATCGGACTCTTGGCCAGATAATCTGATTCCTGGTTTGGTTTCACGAGAACTTCTTCGAATTCGATGCCCTTCTCCAACATGACCGTCTTGACCATGTTGTAGTAGTTGCTCATGGGCATGCCATACAATTTAATACTCAAGCTACAATCCCCCTTTTCGATTGCCGATGACTTAATCGAAAGCAGAAACTACCTGCTAAATCTATTGTTTGCAAAAACCTGTCCTCTATGACCAAGCCAAGAATTCTGCTGCTATCCGGCTACGATGCCAAGAGCCACGCCACCTGGCGCCTGCGTCTGCAAGAGTTTTTCCCCGATTGGCACTGGACTGTACTGAGTATGCCACCAAGACACTTCGCCTGGAGGATACGCAGCAACGCCATGCAATGGGCAACACAGGAGGCAGGTACACTAAATCAAAGTTTCGATCTGCTACTGGCAACCTCTATGGTGGATCTCGCCAGCCTGCGCGGATTAGTCCCTGCTTTGGCCAAAACTCCGACGCTGCTGTATTTCCATGAGAATCAATTTGCCTATCCAGAGGGCCGTCAACGCAACAATAATTTGGAACCGTTGTTGGTACCAATTTACGCCTCGCTCAGTGCCAACAAGATCGCATTTAATACCAAGTTCAATCTAGATACTTTTAACAAAGGCGTCAGGTCTCTTTCTAGAACCTTACCGGAGCCACTCCCAGCCGAACTATTTGCCAAAATTGACCAAGCAGAGCTGCTACCGGTACCACTGGCTGTAACACAAACCGAGAGAGTTACTGGCAGCGATCCCGAGCTGCTTGAAATCGTCTGGAATCATCGATGGGAGTATGACAAGGGTCCGGAGTTACTGCTTTCGCTTATCCGTCTTTGCCAACGGGCGCAACTTCGCTTTCGCTTCCACATCGTGGGCCAACAGTTTCGCGAACAACCCAGGCCCTTTACTGAAATAGAGAAACTGTTGTCGACGATTGCAGACGAAACGGGAATTGAACGGGGTGCCTTTGGTTACCTGGAAAACGAAGCAGATTATCTGGCCTTGCTGGGATCGTCGGACGTGGTTCTGTCGACAGCATTGCACGACTTCCAGGGACTGGCGATACAGGAAGCCTGTGTGCTGGGTTGTCGTCCACTGGTGCCTGATGCCCTGGCATATCCCGAGTATTTGCCTGCGGAAGCACTGTATCCACTCAGCCCGGAACCTGAACAAACGGCACAGGGGGTCCTTAACCGACTACAGCTATACTCTCAGCAGAAAAGGAACGGAGAAAGTCAGGAACTCATCAATCTTAGCGATTATCAGGCGCCGAAAATCAAAACGCGCTATGCAAAAGTGTTTGCAGAACTGCTAATGGGAAGTGTTACCTAGTTGACCTGTTCCAATAACGGGAACACGATTTCCTGACCGATCTGAATGCGATTGAAATCAAGGTCCGGGTTGTATTGGCGCAACAACCAAATGGGGGTGGAGTAACGTTCTCTGGCGATTCCGCCGATGTTGTCGCCGCGACGCACGCTATAAGTCTCTACATCCTGAATACGATAGTTGGCAAAGAATTCCCGTTGTAAGGTGGAATGAAATTCTCTTCGGGCTCGCTCGAACTCGGCGATATTCACTCGAGAAAAGTCCAGGCGCAGACGCTCTCCGATGATGACTGGATCCCGATAGGCCATATTATTAAGGCGACGAATGTCCCAGGCTCGGATGCCCAGCCATTCAGCGTAATGTCCCAGAGTTTCCGAAGCCTGAATCTCAACAGTATTGTTACTGGCTACTGTGTAATCGGAGGGATCAGCAGACAGCGCTTCTACCAGCTGTTCATTACTCTCAGCAACATCCAGTTCCGGATCGATGGCCTCGGCCTCCTGCTCCTCCAGAGTAACCGGTGCTTCCAATTGTTGATTGTCGGGCAG
>JANQJM010000095.1 GCA_028281635.1 Pseudomonadales bacterium
GAGGTCGATACTGAATGGTCTTCCTTCTATATTAGTGTCCGTGCTGTCCAAACTGAGGTTATCGAGTCGATACTGAGTACCTTGCGACTGGTCTTGAATATCGATGCTGGCATTCGCAATGCGCAGACGCTCAACCGACAGCGTAGTGATCTCTGGCTCGCCGGTTCCTGCTGAAGTGGCAGTTGAGCTGGTCGTGGGGTTGCCATCACTAGGCACTTCCCAAATGCTCGTGCCATTGGCATTGATAAAATAGTTAGCGTGAAAGTCTTGCGCGGAAATCTCATTGACCTGAATTTCGTTAGCAAATAGCGACGCCAGTTCAACACTCAATACCACTGAAGACGTGGATAACAATTCCTGGGGATAGGCGGGATTGCGTAGTCGAACGTCGGAGAGCGACAGGCCCAGAGACGGGAAAAAGGAAACCGAGAGATCACCCCCGATGACTAATTCGTAGCCGGTGGTCGATAACACTGCCGAGGCGATTGCCTGTTTATTGGAATCAGTGTTGATCCTGGAGATTCCAATGCCCGCGGCAATCACCAGAAGGACAAGAAAGGCTGCCAATATTTTGAGGAATCTTTTCACGTCCTGGTTCGCTATGGTTTCTGGTCGTCGCTCTTGCGCTTACTGTTGTTCCAGCTTGGAGAAGGATATTGTCCGCAGGGAGCAGGCAATGCGTGCCGTGCTGGATACCGCCTAGTCTACCTAAACCGCCTGAAAGCTGCATCAATCCTGACTTTCACTCCCGGGGGCACGGCATTATAATGCGCTTTTTCCGCAAACGGGATGATTCATGAGCGCCTCAGCTCCCGACCTGCGCCAGGCGACGGTCGAACGTAACACCAAAGAAACCCAAATACACATCTCAGTAAACCTCGATGGCACGGGTCGTCTTGAGGTAGAAACTGGACTACCCTTTCTTGACCACATGCTGGATCAGATCGCCCGTCACGGGCTGATCGATCTGAGTATCAATGCGAAAGGCGATTTGGAGATCGACGCTCACCATACGGTTGAAGACATCGGGATTACACTCGGCCAGGCCATTAACCAGGCTTTGGATAAAACCGGCATCCGCCGTTACGGCCATGCCTATGTGCCGCTGGATGAAGCCTTGTCCAGAGTCGTGATCGATTTTTCCGGTCGTCCCGGATTGGAATACCACGTGCAGTTTGCCAAAGGCACTGTGGGTAGCTTCGATGTGGACCTGTTTCATGAGTTTTTCCAGGGTTTCGTTAATCACGCCATGGTGACCCTGCACATCGACAATATTCGCGGGAAAAATTCACACCACCAGATTGAAACCATCTTTAAGGCATTCGGGCGCGCGCTGCGCATGGCTATGGAGTTGGACCCCAGACAGGCAGGTGTTATTCCGTCAACTAAGGGATCTTTATAGAACGAAATGCGTCTTTTCCGCGAGAGCTTCGTTGGTTCCGTACTCGAATCCTCATGTATGTTCTGTATACACGCCGGTTCTTCATTCGGCACAGCCTCGCCCTCGCTAAGAATTCATCATTTCTCAAGCGTGTACTGTAGTCAGCACATTCAATGAGTTTGCGGCTAATTTGAGAATCGTTGTACTTCACTAATGAATAAAATTGCAGTCATTGACTATGGCATGGGCAACCTGCATTCCGTGGCGAAAGCTTTAGAGTATGTTGGTGCTGAGCTCGCTTTGGCAACAGGTGACGAAGTCGAGGTATCAGTGACGCCGGATCCTAAAATCATCGCGGCAGCCGATCGGGTGGTGTTCCCTGGTGTAGGTGCAATTCGTGATTGCATGGCGGAAATCAATCGGCTGAACGTGGGTGAGATGGTAGCAACTGCTATGCAAACAAAGCCTGTGCTGGCAATCTGTGTTGGGATGCAGGCTTTGATGAATCGCTCTGAAGAAAATGGCGGTGTGGAATGTTTAGGTTTCATGGATGGTGAAGTGCGTTTTTTTGGCGATGACCTGCGGGATGAAGAGGGCGAACGGCTCAAGGTGCCGCATATGGGGTGGAATGAAGTCACTCAAACCCAAGACCATCCGTTATGGAAAGATGTGCCTGATAAGAGCCGTTTTTATTTTGTGCACAGCTACTATGTGCAAATGAATGATGTGGCGAAAATCTCGGGTACGACATATTACGGGACAGAAGTTGCTGCCACCTTGGCTGACAGCAATATTTTTGCAACACAGTTTCACCCGGAAAAGAGTCAAACCGCAGGACTGACCTTGTTAAGAAATTTTCTGCAATGGGATGGGGGCTAGACGGTCAACACGTCGACACTGCGATGCTGGTTATTCCTGCTATCGATTTAAAAGACGGACAATGCGTGCGACTGCGCCAGGGCCGTATGGAAGACTCCACAGTCTTTTCCGATAATCCGGTTGCTCAGGCGCAACACTGGGTGGATCAGGGTGCCAGGCGCTTGCACATCGTCGATTTAAATGGCGCGTTTGCAGGTACTCCAGTAAATGGTGACATAGTCTCGGAGATTGCCAGAACGTTTCCTGAGCTTCCGATTCAGATTGGCGGTGGCATCAGAGATTTGGATTCTGCCAGGTTCTATGCGGAAGCTGGCGTGAATTATCTCATCATCGGCACACAGGCAGTGAAAGACCCACAATTTGTGCAGCAGGCCTGTGCAGCGTTTCCAGAAAAGATCATTGTGGGAATCGATGCGGTAGATGGCAAGGTGGCGACAGAAGGTTGGGCGGATGTTTCAGAGTTGGAGGCCGATGAAGTCGTGGCGCGTTTTTCCGGCATGGGAGTTGTCGCCGTCGTCTACACTGATATCTCGCGGGACGGCATGATGCAAGGTGCCAATATCGATGCCACCGTTGCTCTTGCTGAACGATCCACTATTCCAATTATCGCATCCGGGGGTATCGCCAAGTTGGCAGACATCGTTGATCTGCAGGCAGTCAGCGAAACCAAAACCGGTGCAGGGATAATGGGCGCTATAACCGGCAGGGCGATTTATGAGGGTAAACTTGATCTCGCCGAGGCACAGGCCTACTGCGATTCCGGAGATAAATGATGTCACTGGCGAAACGAATCATACCCTGTCTGGATTGCGACAATGGACGTGTAGTGAAAGGCGTTAAATTCCTCGATATTCGTGACGCTGGTGATCCGGTAGAAGTCTCCAAGCGCTACTGTGATGCCGGGGCAGATGAAATTACCTTTCTCGATATTACTGCCAGTCACGAAGACCGCAATACCACAGTTGAAACGGTTCGTGCCATCGCAGGCCAGGTATTTATTCCGCTCACTGTTGGTGGTGGTATTCGAACACTGGAAGACATTCGTACGATGCTGAATGCAGGCGCGGACAAAGTCTCTATCAATACTGCCGCAGTGAACAATCCAGAGTTTGTAAAAGAAGCGGCGGCCAGGTTCGGATCACAGTGCATCGTTGTGGCAGTGGACGCCAAGCGCGTTTCTCAAGAAGGAGAGAAGCCACGATGGGAAATTTTTACCCATGGCGGCCGCAATCCAACCGGGATTGAAGTGATTGCCTGGGTAAAACGCATGGTGGACTATGGGGCCGGTGAAATCCTGCTCACCAGTATGGACCGCGACGGCACAAAAGTTGGCTTTGATCTGGAACTCAATCGCGCAGTGAGTGAAGCGGTCTCAGTCCCCATTATTGCTTCCGGCGGTGTCGGTAATCTGGAACATTTGGCGGAAGGCGTGCTGCAGGGAAAAGCAGATGCTGTATTGGCTGCCAGTATTTTTCACTTTCAGGAATACTCGATTCAGGAAGCGAAAGAACACATGGCGAGTCAGGGCATTGAAGTACGCTTATAAATCAGCGTGCATATGGGTGCATGAAAGATGGTAATTGTTTACGGAAACTTCAAGACCAGGCCTGAAGACAGGGACGAAATGATCTCAATGTCCTTAGCATTGAGTGAAAAGTCTCGGAAAGAACCGGGCTGCATCTTGTACAGCTTTCTTGAAGATGCGGGCGATCCTGGACGATTCGTGTTTTTCGAAAAGTGGCAGTCTCGAGAAGCACTGGACGAACATTTCAACCAACCTCACTTCAAGGACTTTGCAGAAAAATTCCCTGGGATGATTACTGGCGAGCCACTTATAGAAGCTCACCAGGTGTCCGATACCGAAACTATCGCCTAATCAGTCATTGAAGCTCTGGGCAAAAGACCCCGATGCATTGCGGCGAGGAATCTGAAAAGCATTAATTCCTTTCAGCACGTTTAAAGCTTCATTTAGCGGGTAGTCTGTTACCAATACTTCTTCAGCTGATATCAAAGCTTCCGCCATTTCTTCATTACTATCCACGACCTCTTCACCATTGCCATTGTCCAATCGGCCAGGTAAATCGGCTTCGTTGTATTGGCGGAAGTTGCGCGAGCGACGAGTCACGAACGCATCGTCCACTTCAATATCAGGAGTAATTCCCTGCGCCTGAATGGAGCGACCCTCAGGAGTGAAATACAAGGATGTTGTGAGCTTGATCGCGCGAGTTTCATCAAGGGGTAACACGGTTTGCACCGAACCTTTACCGAAACTTTGGGTGCCCATGATGATGGCGCGACCATGATCTTGCAGTGCGCCAGCGACGATTTCCGATGCGGAAGCAGAGCCGTTATTGATCAACACAACCAACGGCGTGTCCGGTGCGATGGTGTTAAGCGTGGCATAGAACTCCATATCGTTGCCTTCTAATCGGCCCTCGGTATAGACGATACGACCCTGATCGATAAAGCTGTCAACAACGCGCACTGAAGATTGTAAAACGCCACCCGGATTATTGCGTAAATCCAACACCATGCCCTTGAGTGCGCCATGCTCTTCCTGGAGCTTTATGATTTCGGTTTCCAGCTCTTCGCCGGTGTTCACGCGAAACTGAGAAATGCGTAAGTACACATAGCCCGGTTCTAACACCCTGCTGCGCACACTGTTTATGGCAATGACCTCGCGAACGATGGTTAGCTCGAAGGGTTCCACACCTTCTCTCGCTATAGTGACGGTGACTGCCGTGCCCGGTTCGCCCCGCATCATCTGTGCCGCTTCCTCGGGAGTGAGAGTCTGCAGGGGTTTGTTGTCTATCTGAATGATCAGGTCGCCCGCCTGAATACCCGCTCGATCAGCCGGGGTGTCATCGATGGGGCTGATAACTTTGATAAAGCCGTTTTCCCGTCCGACTTCGATGCCCAGTCCACCAAACTCACCAGTGGTGGTTTCTTGCAGGACATCGTAGTCACTGCCCGCCATGTAAGCCGAGTGCGGATCGAGCCCGGACAACATGCCCTTGATGGCATTCTCGAGCAGCGTCTTGTCATCAATCTCTTCCACATAGGCCATGCGAATACGATCCAGCGCTTCGGTAAACATGCGCACTTCGTCCAGCGGCAGCGGTAACAGTTCGGATTGGTTAGATTGCGACTGAGCAGCTACTGGCAATAGCAGGCCGGCCAAGGCTATGCCGCATAGGGCGCGTGAGAAGCGCGAAGCAGCGCTAAAAATGATCATAATAGAGTCCTGTCGTATCACTCTTAACTAATACGGATGAACCAATAGTTTCAGTTTATCCCTGAATTGGCAAATTCCAGAGGAGCTGACTGGGACAGAGCGCGTGCTGGTTCCGTTGAATCTCAGTTATCGCGACGAAGCCAGGCACTGGGGTCCTGGGCTTCACCCCCCTGGCGCAGTTCGAAATACAAACCGCTCGTGGCACTATCAATTCCGGCCCCAGACGTGGCGACTATCTGCCCTCGATCTACCCAGTCGCCTGCGCTTACCGCCAGTGCCTCATTGCCAGCATAGAGACTCACATACCCTTCGCCATGATCCACGATCACCAATAGACCAAGGCCACGCAGCCAATCGGCGAAGGCGACGTACCCAGGATGCACTGCAGTTACCGGAGATCCCGTGGAGGCGCCAATGATGATGCCTTGCCGCGTTAGGCTGCCGCCTCCGTATCGGGAACCGAAGTCACTCACGATTGAACCCTCCACCGGCATTGGTAATTCTCCGCGGGCACTGTTCAGGGGTGGGACATCCGCGAAAGAACGAATTCCTTCCATGGCCCTGGCTATTTCTTCCAGCAGTTTCTGCAGTTCGCTCTGATTAACTCTAAGCTGTTCCAGCTCAGAGCTGCGACTTGCTATGTCAGCTTCGAGCGCGGCTAGGGTTTGTTCCCGGTTCGCTTGTAAGGATAGCAATTGTTGTTGTTCCTCGTTCAACCGTTGTTGTTTGTCGTTTAGCGCATTGAGTTCCCCGGTCATTGCTGCATTCACGGACTCAAGTTCATCGAGGGTTGTCTGAAACTCTTCAAGTTTCGCTATTTGAAACTCACTTATCACTTTTGCGTAGTACAGTTGCCGACCCGCTTCACGGCTGTCTTCCTGATTCAGGAGTGTTTTAAGAAAGCTGCTTTCACCGGCAACGTAGCTGGCGCGCAAGATTTGCTTGAGCAATTCCTGATTGGCATGCCGTTGCTGTCGCAACGCAGACTGCTGATTTTCCAATTCACGCAAATGCTCCTCACTGCTCGCAATGTCGCGCTGCAACAGATTAATCGCGTTAGTGGATTCGGATACTGCAAGCTCCGCATCGCGCAGTGCCTGTTCTGAAGCGGTTTGTTGTTCAGAGGCAGTTTCGAGCCAATCGCTAATTTCCGAGATAGCTGCAGTGACTGCTGCAAGCTCCGCTTCGGTTGTCTCAGCATCCTGTGCCTTTACAGGAAGGGAGATCGAGAGGAGGCAGAATGCCAAACCCAACAACGAGTCGTTGAAGCAGGATCTGGCCACTAGATGTTTACCCAATTGATTGGGCCGATGGCTCATTACTTGTCGGATGTTCAAGTAACACTGTTCCGGTCATTTCTTCTGGAATTGGAAGCTTCATTAAGGTAAGCAAGGTGGGTGCGATGTCGCAAAGACTGCCTTTTCCGTTGAACTCCATCCCGCTGTTGCCAACATACACCAGGGGCACTGGCCCATTGGTGTGTGACGTGAGAGGTTGATTGGTTTCGGGGTCGAGCATCTGTTCCACATTGCCATGGTCGGCTGTGATTAATACATGGCCGTCGATTGATTCGATCGCATCCACAATTCGCCCAAGGCATTGGTCCACGGTTTCTACTGCTTTAACCGAGGCGTCGAAATCACCGGTGTGTCCTACCATATCGCCATTAGCGTAGTTGCAGATGATGGCATCGTATTTTCCCGAGGTAATGGCTTCAACAAGAGCATCAGTAACTTCGAATGCCGACATCTCCGGTTTTAAGTCATAGGTTTTGACTCTGGGTGATGGAATCAAGGTACGATCTTCCAGGGGGAAGGGTTCTTCGCGGCCCCCGTTAAAGAAGAAAGTGACGTGGGCATATTTTTCTGTTTCGGCGATTCGTAATTGAGTTCGCTGATTATCTGCCAGGTATTCGCCGAGTACGTTGTGCAATGCCTGGGGCGGGTAGGCGCAAGCGGTATCAATATCGGCGGCGTATTCCGTCAGCATGACAAATTCACCGAGCATGGGTCGTGCCCGGCGATTGAAACCATCGAAGTCATCTTCGACAAAGGCGCGGGTAAGTTGTCTGGCACGATCTGCGCGGAAGTTCATGAACAAAACCACATCGCCATCGTCGACAACGACAGGCGCGTCTTCTTCATTCTTTATTACAGTGGCTTGTACGAACTCATCGTCTTCATCTCTGGCGTAGGCAGCTTCCAGCCCCCGGGTAACATCAATTGCTTGGAAATCGGCTTCGCCAGTAGCAAGCATGTCGTATGCTTTCTCCAACCGATCCCAGCGTTGATCACGGTCCATGGCGTAGAAGCGTCCGCACAAGGAAGCCACTCTGCCTTTACCTTGTTCAGAAAGAAACTTCTCCGCCTTTAATAATGAAGGAAGAGCACTGCGGGGTGGAGTGTCGCGGCCATCCAGAAAGGCATGCAAGAAAACTTTGTCGGCGCCACGTCCAATTGCCAGTTCCAGCGCTGCCATGATCTGGTCTTCATGGCTGTGAATGCCGCCTGGTGACATAAGGCCGAATACATGAACGGCGGTCTCAAATTCGACTGCCTTATCCACGGCAGCAGTGAGTACCGCATTATCGAAGAAGTGTCCGTCTTCGATGTCTTTATCGATGCGAGTGAGACTCTGATACACCACACGGCCGGCGCCCAAATTCATATGCCCGACTTCCGAATTACCCATCTGGCCAGCCGGCAATCCGACCGACTTGCCTGATGTGTCGATCAGGGTGCGTGGCTGATTTTCCCAAAGCCGGTCCCAGACCGGACTGTTAGCGGCGTGGATGGCATTGGCGGAGGTTTCTTCGCGGTAGCCCCAACCATCTAGTATCAGCAGCAGGGCAGTTTGTTTGGCACTCATTGAGGTTGGAATTTCCTGTATTTTGACGCCTGACAAGCAGGCAAAAGTTGGCTGCGCGTATTATCCAAAAAAGCCTCAACCAGTGCGAGTGAATCGGGTTTTGGGCGTCAGTCCCTCGCTTCTTAACTGCGGCTGACACGTGTATACTTGCTGCCTTTTTGGGGCCCGGCCCCGCGAGAAAACAGGTTTCAGACAAAGTATCCGATGGCCCAATTCATTGAATTTATTGGCAATCACCTGGTGTTGTCCTCGATGTGGGTGCTTACCGTTGGTGCCATCATCGTCTACCACCAGCGCACTGGCAGCAGCAGTGTTGGGCCGCAGCAAGCGGTGATGCTGATCAATCGAAAGAATGCAGTGGTAGTGGATGTGCGCGACAAAAAAGAGTTCGAAACTGGTCACATTGTGGATTCGATAAATATCCCGCAGGCGAAACTGAAACAACGAATTACGGAGTTAAAAAAGCATAAAGAGAAGCCCGTGGTGGTGGTTTGTAAACTAGGCCAACACTCAGGGGAAGCCGCGAAAACGCTGATGGAAGCCGGGCATGAAGAAGTGTTTAAGTTGTCCGGCGGTATCACCGAATGGAAGGCTCAATCGCTGCCCTTGGTTCAGAAATAGGTCAGTGAGACTCGAAGGATAGCAACTACGACGCACTTAATTACCAGGGACTATCTCCCTAAATCTCAAACTTACAGACTTTAGCAAACAGGAATTACTATGGCCGAAGAAGACAACAATCCACAAGCAGCAGTTGGTGGCGAAGGCACGCAGGAACCCACTGGGCCGCAATTTGGTCTGCAACGAATTTACATGAAAGACTCTTCATTTGAGTCACCCCGTGCACCGCAGATATTCCAGAGCCAGTGGCAACCCAAGGTCAATTTCGACATCAAGATGCGCAATGAAAAAGTGACGGATGATGTGTATGAGGTTGTGCTTTCCCTAACCGCAGAAGCCAAGCTCGAAGAAGATACGGCCTTTCTGGTAGAGGTACACCAGGCTGGAGTTTTCACGGTGAAAGACTTTCCCGAGACTGAGTTGGAACAGATTCTGGCGACGGTTTGCCCAAACATCCTGTTTCCTTATGCCCGGGAATCCATCGATTCGTTAGTGACCAAGGGCGGTTTTCCAGCTTTGATGCTGTCGCCACTCAATTTTGATGCGCTTTACCGCCAGAAGAAACAGCAGGAAGCAGAGCAGGCTGCGGCAGGTGGCGACACAACCGCGACAAATCCAATCCAATAACCCGACTTCGTTCAATTTCCCGGGTGTAAAGCCCGGGATAGTGAGCTGTAGGTCGAGTCACTTGCCCGCTGCAAATCCTAATTGTCGCCAGGCCTCATAGACCACGATTGCCGTGGCATTGGAGAGGTTGAGGCTGCGACTATCGGGCAACATCGGCAACCTCAAGACACGCTCGTTCCCGATCTCTTCCCGGATTTCCGCCGGCAAACCTCGGGTTTCTGGCCCAAATACCAGAAAATCGCCTTTTTCGTAGCGAACATCAGAATAAGTGACTGAACCCTTGGTACTGAGTCCGAACACACGCTGGGGCGCTGATTTCTTAAGAAAGTCCTGCCAATGCTGATGAATCTGAACCCCCGCAAATTCGTGATAGTCCAAGCCTGCCCGGCGCAGCCGCTTGTCATCGAGCTCAAAACCAAGGGGCTGGATAAGATGGAGATGTGAACCCGTGTTTGCAGCTAAACGGATGATATTTCCCGTATTTGGGGGTATTTCTGGCTCAAAAAGCACGATATTGATCAAAATTTAACCATTTCTATATTTCGTCATATATACGCCGTTCATATCGATTCTGGCGGTTTTCTGGGTAAAAGGGGGTAAATCTTTTCCGGGATTTCTTCCCAGCTTCGACCCGCATTTTGTGACCCCCTCAACACTATGAAAAACCCGACTTCATATTGACCCTAGTTTATCCCGTGGGTGCGACTTCTTTGTTTTAGTATTTAGGCACTTAAACGATATTCCTTAAGGGCTTTTCTTAAGTTTTGCCGGCTGTCGCCTGCAAGACAGGAATCCGGCCCCCCTTAGAAAATGGACTCTCTGAGGTGACTCAACAAACACGCGAGCACCAGAAATGCAGTTATTCAAGAAAAAGGCTAAGAAGCAAGGCCGCGTCGGGGTAACCATAGTACCCGGCAAGCTGGCGCTCGCCCATCTTGAACAGCGTGATGGTGCGCCACATTTGCTGGGTTGTGAGGTACGTGACCTGGAATCCAGAGATGGGCTTGAGTCTGAGCTTTCCAAATTAGTAAAAGAGATGGATCTTGCTGAGAAACAGTGCAGTTATGTGCTCTCTCCGGACGAGTACAGTTTACATCTGGTGGAGGCGCCCAAAGTGGAGCCGGAAGAACTGCGTTCCGCTGTTCGATGGAGCGTGAAAGATCTGTTGGACATGAAGATCGATGATGCAACTATCGATGTTTTCCCAGTGCCAGAAGACGCTTATCGTGGACGCAAGATGGTTTACGTAGTCGCTGCGAATCGCAATCGTATACAGAAGATCGTTGAACTGGTTACCAAAGCCGATTTGGAACTCGCAATTATCGATATTCCGGAACTGGCGATGAAGAACATCACCACTAGTTTCATTGATGACTCCAACGGTGCCGCATTCATGGATTTGCGGCACACTGGTAGCACCATGAATATTAGTCACAGCGGCGACCTGTATTTGACGCGGCGCATCAATACGCAGATGGAATCTGAAGTTATGCAGTCTCCTGAATGGGACAACCTGAAGGACCGTTTGGTATTAGAGATTCAGCGCTCTCTTGATTATTACGAGAGTCAGATGGGTAAAGGGCAGGTCACGAAGATAGTCATCGCGCAGCGTCAGACTGACACTGCCGAGATGACAAAGATTTTGAACGAATCGCTTACTGCGCAGGTGACATCGCTCGACATGT
Source organism: Pseudomonadales bacterium (assembly GCA_028281635.1). Classification (GTDB taxonomy): domain Bacteria; phylum Pseudomonadota; class Gammaproteobacteria; order Pseudomonadales; family Pseudohongiellaceae; genus UBA9145. The sequence continues at coordinate 11,297 of JANQJM010000095.1, forward strand.
CAGATCATATGCAGAGTGATTCGACCATGACGACTGCTACGCAACAGATCGCATCTACTGCGATTGGTGCAACTCTACGCGGTATAAAGAAGCAAGAAGTCAAACTGCCCGACCCTGAAACTCCAGAACCGCCTCCTGAAGATTCAGCTGAGCAGGAGGCCGCGTGATGCAGCAACAAATAAATCTTTATCTTCCGGAATTTCATGTCAAGAAAGATCCCGTAACGGCACTGTTGATGGGCCAGATACTGGCGGGTGTACTGGGAGTTATGGTGCTGATTTCTGCTTTCGACTTGTTTACACAGTGGCGTTTCGGAAATGAACTTGAAGCTTTGCAAGTGACATTGGAAGAGGAGACGCGCAGAACTGACCAACTGGATGAACAGTTGGCGCGCCGTTCACAAAATTCAGAATTAACAAACCGCTTGGAGCAAGCTGAAACTCGATTAGAAGCGAGCGCACAGATTCGAGACTTTTTGAGTCAGACTCAGCTGGGAAACGTAGTGGGATTTTCCGAGTACTTTAAGGACTTGTCTCGTGCCGCATTCGATGGGATTAGTTTGAATGCTTTTGCTTTTACCAACGGAGGGCGGTCTGTTCAGTTGCGTGGTCAGGCATTGGATTCTGCGATGGTGCCGCGCTATGTGGACAATATCGAAAGAGGCCAAAGTCCTCTGCGAGCTCAGAGGTTTAGCCCTAGCATTTCTCGTTCAAGTGTCACCGATCAAATTTTTCAGTTCGAGTTGAGTACCAACAATGAATGAACAACTGAAAAAAATGATTGATAAAGTGGTCTCTAACATTGAGGCCAGAAAGCAATCAGAGAAGCTTCTGGTACTGGGCATGCTAATCGCTGGTCTTAGCTTGACCTACCTGTCAATTGCCTTTGACCCAGTTCGTGCGGAAATTGATGCTACCCGAAGCCGAATTGAGAATGTTGAGAGGCAAATTGAGGCCCAACAGTCTACGTATCAGGGAATGTTAGCTCAGAGCCAGGAAGACCCTAATCGATTTGCCAACGACAGACTTACAGTGGTGGAACGGGAACAAGCCGTTCTTGATGGGGAAATTCAGGCTTTAGCTGGAGATCTGGTTACTCCGAATCAGATGACTGAGATTTTAACGACTGTTCTGGAAAGACAGGCGGGACTCGAACTTGTGTCATTTCAGAATATAGACGCAGAGCCATTGCGTGAAGGGGCTTCTAACGCTGGTGAAATACTGGCTGAAACAGGTGCTGTAAATTTCGAAAGTGTAACGAGGACTGATGTAGCAGGCCAAGTTTACTCACATGGACTGGTGATCGAATTCGAAGGTGACTATTTCAGTACCCTGAAGTATTTGCGTTTTCTGGAAGAAATCACAGGCAGTTTTTTTTGGGATGCCATTAGTTATGAACAAATTGATTGGCCTACTGCTCACGTCACTCTGGAGATACATACTTTGAGCACAGATCAGGGATTTATCGGTGTTTAAGAAGTTGGCAGCAAATATTGGCTTGTTGGCTATTCTGCATGGCGGTTTCGCGCATGCAGATTTGATCGATGGCGAAGAATTGGTTGACCCAACCAGACCGCTGTTTGTCCGAAGCGATAACGAAGAAGGCTCAGATGTGTTGGCAATGATTCGCAGCGTGGTTCCTTCGAGCTATGACGTGAGTTTTATTCGCGCGGGCAGTTCGCCACTTGCCGTCATCAATTCTGAGCGTGTGTCGATTGGCGACAGAGTGGGTGGTGCCACCGTGGTGGCCATAAATCGTAGCAGTGTAACCCTTTCGGTGAATGGTGAAGAGCAAATTGTCTCTCTCTATGGTGATGGGATTAAAAGTCCGACATCACAATAGAGTTCGTGGAGAAATGAAATGAAGCAGTTATTGAATGAAGTTCAAGTAGGAGGATCCGGCAAAATCTTGCTGTGTTTTCCGCTATTGCTTCTTAGTGCTTGCGCCACGCAGCCAGCAACTACTCCTGACACAACCATACTGGAAGAGATTCAAGTATCGCTTGATGAGGCAGTAGCGGCAATTCAGGCACCTGAAGAAGAGCTAACTGAAGACGAATCTGATTTGTTAGGCGAGTTGATTCCAGGCTTGTCGCTCGATGAAAGTGTATTGACTCCGGTTGAAGAGAGAGTGTCTATCAGCTCACCCAATCTTCCTGCTGATGTGTTTTTTAACAGTCTCGTAGTCGACACGGATTACGGTGTTGCAATAAGCGAAGACGTAGATGTGAACATCAATCTGAGTCTGCCAAACGTAACTATTGAAGAAGCGATGGACACTGTCGCTGAAATCTACAATCTCGACATAGTACGCCGCGGAAACATCTTCACGGTACGTCCGGGTGGACTGCGCACCAGACAATTTACAATCGACTACCTGAATGTCCAACGACAGGGCAGTTCTGCTATGGCTGTGAACAACGGTGCAGGTGCGGGTGCCGGTGGCGCAGGTGGACTTGGTGGTTTGGGCGGTGGCCTCAACGCTGGAATCGGGGGATTTAATGCAGGCGGAAATCTGGGCGGTTTCGGAGGAGGTCAGTTAAATAATTTTGGCGGTGGCCTTGGTGGAGTGGGCGGACTCGGAGGAGGGCTCGGTGGAATTGG
>JANQJM010000199.1 GCA_028281635.1 Pseudomonadales bacterium
AGTCATAACCATCCCGGGCGATGCGGGATCCTGTTATCGTGATCGACTCGATCTGAGGGTCTGACTCTGATTGCGCGCTTGCGAGTTGTGGCATGCTGATGGCGGCACCAATCGCCACGGCCAGAGCCATTTTTTTTGACAAACGATACCTGCTAGAAATTCCGGATTGCAAATTTAACTGCGGGTTGAACATAGTGCGTCACTCCAAGAACAGTATGGTGTCTTAAGATTCTGACTTGTTGCGAAGCCATTGAGATCTCGCCTGGTGTCAGATTTAGTATTTGTGCAGCGTTGCCTGCTTGAGCCCATCGAAGCTTGTTAAAACAGGCACGCCGATGTCAGCCTGTGGCTGGTCGTGCTTAGATAATCGTTATTAGGAATTGCAGAAACTGTGCCAACAGTAACTGCCTCATTTTTGACCATTTAGTACTGAAGCATTAGCAAATTGGTGCGAGGGCGCCCAGCAAATACCCCTTAAGTTTGCATGCCTTTCCTGGAACCCTTGAGATTCATGATATGCAAGTGGTAGTGGATGATAGGTAAGAACAATAAACGAGACTGGAAGTTTGCCTTTTCGTGTTTTGCGGGACGCGCAAGCAAGATGCCCGCTCTTTCTGGGTGCAAAGACGAAGCCCACAAAAAGTGCAATGCAGGTGAATTATGCTAATTGAGGGGTCAGTCAAACGCCCTGTCATTAAGCATTTGAATACACACGAACACTTTTAGCATGCCGTCTGTTAAGGGTGAACATTCTGAAACACTATGATTTCTGGAGATAGTTTGGCGGAAATTAATCGTATCGAATGAGCACTATCCAAGATTGCGTTTAGCCGCTCGTATCAAACTCTCGTTGCAAGAATCATGAGCACATTGTGCAATGCATTCGTGTTTTCTGCCGTAAACTGAATCACCAAATAAACTTGGAAAAATACATCGGATCAACTGGTTCGTCATATGTCGCGAGTATCGTTTTTTGTTATTTCAATAGCGCTAACAGCTTGCGTAAGTCTGAGTAGCGAACCCGACCCGAACTTGCTCGAAGCAATCCGTTGGTACACAGGTGAAGCTGGAGAGATCGACGACAAGCGAGCACGCGAGTTGCTGCTACACAGTGTTGAAAAGGAACATCCGGTTTCTGTGATGTGGCTGGCCCGTGTTTACTCCACTGGCCGCATGGGGTTTTCTGCAGATAAACCCCGGGCAGTGCAACTCGCTGCCTCCGTTATTCACGAAATCGAAAATGCGGCTAACAGCGGCGTGATCGAAGCCATGTTTCTAATGGGTACTGCCTATGCCGAGGGCCTCGGCAAGCCGGTTGATCCAGCACTGGCCGTCAGCTGGTATCGGCTCGCTGCCGAGCAGGGCAATACCCTGGCACAGCACAACATGGGAAACGTCTACTCAGCTGGTGTGGGTGTGAAGCAGAGTGACACACTGGCAGTATATTGGTGGGAATTGGCAGCAGCTCAGGGCGACGCCATCCCACAATTCAGGCTGGGTGAGATGTATGAACAAGGTCGCGGCGTCGAGCAGGACATCGAAGCTGCCCTCCGCTGGTATGAAGATTCAGCCCAACGTGGCTTCGCCAATGCCGCAGCCGCGCTAAGACGGATACAGAATCACTGACCAGATAGCCGCAACGGACGTCAATTCCTTGTACCCTCCCCCAGCGGCGCCATGCTCTCTGAGTGCTGCTCTGCGAGATCCTGCCTGGGTATGGAAAGAAACCCTAATATCGTAATAAAGAAGAAAGAAAGTCGACGCTCAGAAGATAATAAGGATTGGCTGGGAGTGGCCAAACCCAGCTAAGCCCAGGAAAACCGCAACCTGGGGTGTTCCGCTTTGTTTGCCTATGCCCCAATATTGTGCTGCTTCACACGTATCAGTGACGAATGGCGGACAATTCGTAACAGTTTGTTGCTTGGAAATCTCGCTCCAGGCCAGCAATATAGCGCCTGCGGTCCATTCTGTGGCTCGAATGCCCAGTGTTGACTGACTTCCCAATGCTTGAGGAGTAGAGAATGAGAATTTTTAGAGTCGTCGGACTAGGCTCGGTCTTGGCTGCAATGCCAAACCTGGCTGGCGCACAGGATGAGGCCAACCACCCCACCTACGCCAAAGAAGTTTCCCGCATTATTCAAGAGAACTGCCAGATCTGTCACCAGCCCGGCCAGATTGGCCCTATGTCTTTCACCAGCTACGAAGAAGTGCGCCCCTGGGCACCACTTATCCAGCTCAAGGTAGCGCAACGTGAGATGCCTCCTTATCAGTATGATAACGATAAGGGTGTGCAGGAGCTGAAAAACGATTGGCGTTTGTCTCAGGAAGACATCGATACCATCGTAGATTGGGTAAATGCTGGTTCACCATTCGGCAACCCGGAAGATTTGCCTGGTGAGAAAGAATTTCCACAAATGGGAGAATGGCGCCTGGCTGCAGAACTCGGCCCACCCGACCATGAAATCAAGTCCGCTCCCTGGGATGTCCCAGCGACTGGTCAGGATCTGTGGTGGGAACCGAAAGTAGATTCCGGCATCACTGAAAGCCGCTGCATCAAGGCTGTAGAAACCTTGCCTTCAGCAGCCGCACAAGGTTCAACTCACCATGCCAATTCTCACTTCCTGGTTCAAAACGAAGAGGGTGAGTGGGTCGATGCTGATCGCTTGTCCGAATTTGCCCTCGGAAAACTCGGCGAGAAGGTACCTGCGGGAGCCTGCCGACGAGTGCCTGCTAATTCCAAAGTCGAATGGGAAATCCACTACTATCCAGATGGTAATGCGGTTCCAAATGACCAGGTTACGGTCGGCCTCTGGTTCTACGATGAAGAAGATGAATTTGTCGAAGAAGAAGCTTATCCCCAGGATCTGCGTGCCTATCGACTCGATGGCGGTGGCGATTACATCATTCCACCTCATGGCAAACTGATGACTCAGGGGTTCCATTCTTTCGACCATCCTGTCCGTATCGACAGCTGGCAGCCACACATGCATCTGCGCGGTGTTGCCATGGCACTGGAGATATTCAATCCGGAAACAGGTCGACGCGAAGTCATGAGCCAGGCATCCAACTGGACTGCAGGCTGGAACCACAGCCACATGTATGAGGATGGCTATCAGCCTCTGGTGCCAGCCAATGCCACCATTATTTTAACTGCCTGGCATGACAACACTGCCGACAATCCAATGAATCCGGATCCGGACCAATGGGTTGGCGCAGGTCAGCGTACTACGGACGAAATGTCTCATGCCTGGATCGCTATTACCCATCTTGATGAAGAAGGCTATGAGAAGATGCTGGCTGAGCGCGAAGCACGCGACCAAAGCAGCCTGGCTGGGTCCGGGGGTTCTGATTAATCGCTCCCAGAACGCTTTCTTAAGCTCATTTTCGTAACAGACTAAAAGGGCAGATGTCATATGACATCTGGCCTTTTTATTTCATTCGCATTTTTCTCTTCTAGCTCATGACTAGCCCAAACCGCCTGGATGCGAATTCAACACAGCGCTGTTAGTGATCTTCTTCGTACAGCTCATAGAATCCGGCAATCTGCAGTTCAATCACAATATTCTCGTCACTCTCATTGTTGAAGTACCAACCATGAATTCCATCGAATGGAGCTGCAAGCGAGCCCTGCCCATGATCAGCCTGTTGCGTCTCATAAACCATGACTATCCCGGGTTCATCGTCTTCTCGAATAGTATGGCCGTGAAATTCTGCAATTAATTGTTCTGGACTAACAATCTGTGTTGTCCATTGATAAATGATCGTGTCGTTAGCATTCATCTGCAACATGTATTCAAGCGCATCCCCGGCAGCCACTGGAACTTGATACTGCCCCTGCTGCATAGCTCTGTTGGACTCAAAGAAAGTTCGTTCTGCCAGTGGTAACTCTACCCAAACCACTGGCTCACTCGCACAGCCACTCAGTGTCATTGTTATTAGGATTCCTACGACTGATATTTTCATAATTCCCGGTCTTTCCACCACTCAAGCTTACAACTGCAGAAATTGCTTCTCTGTTTCGGCGAGCAACTGATCTTAATTCAAACTAATCCAAAGCTAACACGATTGCTTCCAGGTTTTGCCGCATCAACTCCAGGTAGCTGTCACCCGACATCTGACCATCCTCAATAATTCCGGCGTCCAGGGTTTCTAAAACTATCAGGCTGGCTCCAGCTGCACTCACTGCATTGGCAATCATCTCATCTGGTTCCCACTTGTGTAGAACGACGGGGATAGCATTGTCGCGCAAATAGTCCTCAAAGGCTTGCGCGTCTGCTTCTGTCCAGTCGATGTCCTGCTGGAAAAAACTGCCATCGACAAACAGGCCGAGCTCATTGGTCAGGTAGACCAATTCTGCGGCCAAAGAGAAGACAGTGATATCAGAAGCACTTGCCAGACGTAATTCGTATTCCCGCAGCAACGCCAGTAGTTCGTTTCTCAGGGCAAGCTGATTGGTCTGGATTACATCGGCATGGACCGGAAACAGCCTTTGCAGATCGCGCGCGATAATATCCGTGGAGCGTACTGCGTTGGTCAGACTGTGCCAATACCAGATGGAATCACCATTTTCCCCAACGCCAGAATCGCGCCAGGGCACGTTTTCCTGTGGCTGTTGAGCAACAGCTATGCCTTCCATGGACGTGGACCAGGGCTGGGTTGCATCAATTTCAACGATGCGAATATTGGCCTGACGAGCGGCGGTATATAAAGGGTCGGCAGTCCAGAGTTTGCCAATGGTAATGACTGCAGTGGCGGCTTCGAATGTGGCCTGCAAACGTTCAACATTAGAGTTAAAGTAATTGCTCAAACCGTTCAGTCGCCGGCCACGAGCTGGCAAATTCTCGACTTTGACTAATGTGTTTTGCAACAAGCGACTGGCAAGAGAAAAAGTAACTGGCAAGGCAGTAAGCACCAAAGCTGATTCGGTGGTCTCCTCCCCCTGGGCTAAAACAGTTGGCGCGAAGGCTTGCTGCAATGGCCCGAATGACAACAGCAGTAACAGCACTAACACCGATAACAGGAATACTGGTTTCACGCTCGCGCCTCCCGAAACCTTGCGAAGGTGACCCGAATCAGTGTGGTGAGAATAAAAATGCAAGCCGCTACCATGATAATGGCACCCCCAGAAGGTAAGGGTAGGTCATACTGCATGGGTATCAGCACACCGGCGATACAACTCAGAGTTGAGAACAACATACTCAGTAGTACGAACCCGCGCATGGATGAAGTGACATTGCGGGCAGCGGCAGCGGGAATCAGTAACAGCGCCTCTACCAGGACCGCCCCCACAATCTTTAGGCAAGCCACTGTCAACAAAGTAATCATGAATACGAAGATATATTCCATCAGATCGACCTTTACGCCACGCACTCTCGCCAAACTGGGATTGAGGCTTGCCAATAGCATCTGATTGAATAACGGAATACCCATGGCCAACACCAGGACACTAACCGCCAGCAGCACATTCATATCGGTGTCGCTCACGGTCAACACTGATCCGAACAACACTGCTTCCAGTATATGCGTGTTGACACGCGCGGAGACAAATAGCAACAGAGAGGCACCCACTGCCAACGACACAGAAAGAAAGACACCGATAAGGGTATCTGACGAGAGCTGAGTCCGATTCTTGGTGAAGTTAAGCAACAAGCCAAACAAAATACAGAATCCAAACATGGATACGTAGGGCTCGGTATAAGATTCTCCTAACAAGACACCTATGGCTACTCCAGTCATTGCAGCATTGCCGATAGACTGCGAAAAGAATGCCATACGCTTTGTTACCACCATGGTGCCAACGCCGCCCAGTAAGGGACCGATGAGAAAAGCACAAAGCAAGGCGTTTATAACGAATCCATATTGAAAAGCCAGCGGCAGTGCACCGTCCTGGGCTGCACTCTGCAGACTGACTCGAATCCATTCATACAAATCGTTCACGTTGATTCACCAACGGTGCTACCACTGGTCGTTGTAACGTCAGAATCTTTAGTAATAGCCCGCTTGGTGGCCAGATGAAACAGATCGCCGGTATTCAATTGATCCAGGCACTCAGCTGGCGACCCATGAAATACAACTGTTTGATTGATGCAGGTAACAGTATCGGCATATTGCCTTACCTGGTTCAAATCATGAGCGATCCACAGAATAGTTACGCCATCGGCAGCCAGGTTTTTGATCAATTCGAGGTAGCGCTTTTCCCCTGCTTGATCCATGTTGTTCATCGGCTCATCAAGAACCAATAATGAGGGTTCTGGAATAAGCGCCTGGGCGAATAGCACCCGCTGTCGTTCGCCACCAGATAAACTACCCAGACGTGTATTGACATTGGCTACGAATCCAACTCGTTCGAGTGCGGCAGCGATAAGCTGCCTGGGCTGCTGGCCAAGACCTGCGAAGGCGGGACGTAAACCATTACAGACAATAGCCATGAAATCACTGACAGTCACCGGCAGGGTCTTGTCGAAATCCAGAAGCTGAGGCAAATAACCTATGACCGGCTCATCATCTTGTAGACTAATCGTTTCCACCATACCAGTGTGCGGCATCTGTCCCAGCAAGGAGCGAATAAAGCAAGTCTTGCCACCGCCATTAGGCCCAATGATGCAGTGAATCTTGCCTGCTTCCAGCTTCAGATTGATAGCGCGCAGGATCTCTACGCCGCCGAGTTGCAGGCCCAGATCGATGCAGTGAATGCTTGGGCCGCGAGAAGTTGGCGCCGTTTGTTTGGCAGCCGATTGGGTCATCGTTCTATCCGCCGTTCGCAGCCGAGCGCACGGCTGCCAGCAGGGTGTCCAGATTGGCTCGGGTTTCAGCCTCGAATAGCTCGGAGCTGAATTCGCCGCCTGACATGTGGGAAAACGCGTACATGTTGACGCCAGTTGCCTCTTGAATGGTATCGGAGAGATTGCTGGTGAAATACTTTTCCGCGAATAGCACATTGACATCTGCGCCTTCGATCAAGTCGATGGTATTGGCGAGCTGGCGCGCAGTGGGCTGTACACCATGACGAGGCTCGATTACTGCTACCACGCGTAGACCGAACTCCTGCATAAGATAGCCGTACGCACCGTGCATGGTAGCGCAGCGAAAATTGGAAGCATCCAGTTCTGCAAGCTGCCTCATATAGTCCGCTTTGAGTTGACGTAGACCAAGGCCATAGGCACGAGCATTGTCTCGATAGTACCGCGCATTATCTGGATCGATCTCTCCTAACTCCTGGGCAATGGTGTAGATCTGTTGGATGGCAGTGGTAATGGAAATGAAGGTATGTGGATTAACGACTTTCTCTTCACTATTTTCTCCCGCAATTGGGATCAAGGGCACGCCATCGTTGGCATAAATCAGCGGCAAGTCGTCAGCTCTTCCCGCCGCTTCGACAATCTCAAAGGCCCATTCATCATGGCCGATGCCATTCACTACCAACACGTCCATGCTCAATGCCCGGCGCATATCTCCTGATTGGGGCATGTAGTTGTGGGGATTGCTGCCAGCAGAAATCAATGGCAGCACATCAGCGCGGTCACCGACTATGTTAGCGACAAAGCTGTAATAAGGATGCAGGGTAATCCCTACCTGCAGACGATCTTCGTCTTGTGCGAAAGCTGAGTTTAACGAAAAAAATGTAAAGCAGAGCATGCACAAGACATGATGTCTGAACTGCGGACTCTTAGTTTTTGTTATGAAGGTTGTTATGAACAAGCCGCTAGTTTCCATATTGCTCGTGCGTTGGTAGTCCGCTTATAGAATTAGCGCCGTATGCCGCGGATACGATCGACTTCCATGGCGCCACTATAAGGCATGACTTCTTTCCAGCCGTCTCTGATAAGAGTGGCACGCACGACATTTTCCGGTATTGGTGCATTTGGGTTTTCATGCACCCAAACAAAAGCGCCATCGGTATAGGAAGCACCCTTATGCACGTGAGACAGACTCAACAGGTAGGCACTCTGCCCTGATTCCGAACCGCCACTGCCATGGTATACCGTGGAACCTTCGAAAGAAAAGGAAGCAATCCGCTGCCATTTCACTGAACCGTGGCGCTCCCAGAATACATCCTTTGGAAATGGGGGCAGCACATAGTAGCTTTCCAGTTCTTCCACTGTTGGCCAGGGATCTTCCAGATCACCAACAACGTTATAGGCCAGTATATCCCCGTGTAGCCACCACATCTCATCTGCGGCGATAATCAAAGAGTTATATATGGCTCGGTCTGTTTCATTCAGATCATAGAAGGCACTGAGTTGCCAATCATACAGGCGCGGCATGGTATCAATTTGCTGGCGTTGACCAATCATGACGCCACCGACCGCGAGGATTACCACTGTCACCAGTGCAACGGCACCAGTTTCTTGCCAAGCACTGTATGGTTTAACTAATCGACGGGTCATTGCAGATCCTTCACCTGCAACCAAAGCACTCCGTCCTGTGACAGTTCCTTGCCTTCGTGCTCCGTATCGGCGCCTATCGCGAGCGCACAAATGCCCCACCATCCTGCTCGAGGTAGACCGATTGTGAACTCACCGGCTGCATTGGCATAGATAGTCTGTGTACCAAATGAATCCTGCGGCAATTCGACCTTCGCCTGCTCCCCCAGAGTCATGTTCTCAAGGTTGGGATCGTGATTGAGATACTCGATTTCAATTTCAGCATTGGGTACGGGCCCACCATCCGCCAGTACCACGCCACGAAATACACCACCCTGCCAATTGGCGTAGGGCTTATTAAGGGGCAAAATCTCCGCTGGCAATCCCATCGGTTCGGCCCAGTTTCCAGGCACACCACCGACATTGACCATGGTGCGAGTAAACTGCTGTATGTATTTGTCCTCAGTGCTTTCGAAGTAAGGAGCTGGTTGCAAAACGAACACATAGTCTCCCAAGGATCTAGTCACCGAACGTGGCAAGCTGGCACTGTATGCCTGCGTAATACCCTGCTCCGAGCTGAACTCAAGTGGTTCAACATACTCCAGCAGGTCTTGCACTTGAGGTTCCGCTGCATCCCCACGTTGACTCACCAAATAGAATTTCTCGGGTGCAGCCATATCCATATGGGGACCCCCATGTGCAGGATGGGTAAACAACATGAACCAATCCGTAGCAACTCCCCGGGTCGGAGTAGTCTCCGCAGTGTAGAGCAATTGAAAGTGTGCCTGTACTGGTTGGTAAATGAAGAAGAGCAAAGCTGCCAAGGCATAATTTCTTCGCTGCTGTATGCGACTCGCTTGCATATTCCTTATTCTCCTAAAGATCTTCGCTGTACTACTCACTCGATTTCGTCCTCATAGATTACAACCCGATGATTGTCGCCGGCATCGAATATGACGTGGAAAAACACATCGGGTCGATCAAATGTGAAGATACTGTCAGCATCCATTTTACCTTCCAGCAACACTCGCTCACGGTCATCCAGGACACGTATATCTACGCCTTCAGCTGAAGCACCGTCAGAAAAGCCACCTTCACATAGCACCTGGTTGTCCGGCTCTTCATAGCAGTTGCAAATGGCGTTATGGGCCACCGCAACAGGAGACACAGCCAGCCCAAAAATGAGCGAAGCTAGCGCTGCTGAGAGTTCAGCTTTCATCTTGAATGTCACAGTTTTTCAGCATTCTCCTGTTTCTGGGCCAGAATGATAGCCGTTTCAACCTTTGAAACACACGGCCTGCAATAACTCCAAGTATTCAGCGTATTTATCTAAAGATACAAGGTCAATTTTTAACCGTTACTTAACGGAATAGCCCTGCCTCACAGGGGGTTAGGGCTTGCAATCAGGGTATAATCAGGCTTGCAACATCCCTAGATAGACTAAGGATTTGAAGATGCGTATCTGCGTTGTTATCTCTGTGCTAGCTTCCCTTTTGATTTATGCCAACGCAGCCCCAGCGGCAGAGTCTGCAAACGGAAATCTCTACGTCAAAATTCAGGATTTAGTGCCTGAAGGAGAC
>JANQJM010000155.1 GCA_028281635.1 Pseudomonadales bacterium
TAATAAAGACCATGGAATACGTGGCGAACTTCTCATTTGATCATGGTCTGTTGGGTGAAGGCGCTCCCGATGCTGGTTTTATCGGCATTGAGACACCTGCCGGTGTGTTCGGTAACAGCGGCAACATCCAACTTCGCTTCGATCCTACCTATATGGAAATGGCCGCAAACGGTCAGCTGTAGGGTTTTCGCAGAAGGTACCTATCTGGAATCTGGTATCAGAGGAGATTCTCGCCATGCAAAGGCTCATCAACTTCCAACCTGGCCGCACACTTAAAACGGGGCTTGGCCTTATCCCCTTCTTGCTTCTTTTATTAGCCTATCAAATTGGCTCGGATATTCGAAAAGCAGAAAATGAACAGGACAAATTGCTGCCGAGCTTTGAGGAGATAGCCGACGGCATAGACCGCATGGCTTTTCAACCAAGCAGGCGCACCGGTGAATATCTATTCTGGCAAGACACGCAAAGCAGTCTCCTGCGATTAGCAAAAGGAATTTCCATAGCGGCTTTTATAGGTTTAATCGTTGGCTTGGCTGCCGGCTCAATTCCCATCATTGCAGCACCACTAAGCCCCTTCATTACAGCGATTTCCTTAATCCCCCCAATGGCGATTCTACCGGTGCTGTTCATCGTATTCGGCCTGGGAGAGCTTTCTAAGGTGATGCTCATTGTCATAGGAGTATGCCCATTTCTGATTAGAGATATTTTGCAACGTACTCAGGAACTGCCCCGGGAACAGCTGGTTAAAGCTCAAACCTTAGGCGGCAACAGTTGGCAAATCATTCTCAGGGTGATACTTCCGCAAATACTTCCTCGATTGGCAGATGCCGTCAGGCTTAGTCTGGGCGCAGCCTGGTTGTTTCTGATCGCAGCCGAAGCTATCGCTTCAACCGATGGCCTGGGCTACCGCATATTTTTAGTGCGTCGCTACATGTCCATGGACGTAATCCTGCCCTATGTTGTTTGGATCACCCTTTTGGCATTCACCATAGATTGGTGCCTGTTGAAGCTCAGCCAAAAACTTTTTCCCTGGTACCACGCAGAAAAATAAGAGCTCGGTGTGACTGCTTTTATCGAATTAAACAGAGTCTCAAAACATTACGGCGGCAACGTCGTGCTGGAAAACCTGAGTTGCGACGTAAGCGAAGGTGAGTTTGTCACTTTGGTTGGTGCTTCTGGGTGTGGCAAGAGCACTTTCTTGAAACTGTTGTTGGGCACCGAGGGTGTCACTTCTGGACATTTACTCATGTCCGGCCAAGCTGTCCCGCTGGAACCCAGCGCTGAACGCGGCATCGTTTTTCAAAAGTATTCTGTCTTCCCTCATCTCAACGTACGCGAAAATGTCGCGCTTGGTATCGAGTTCGATGGCAATCCCTGGTTAGGGCGATTGTTTGGGAAAAGCAGACGAGCCGCGCTGCAACAAGCTGACGATTGGCTCGAGTCGGTTGGCTTAGAGCAAGCATCCACACAATTTCCTCATGAGCTGTCCGGCGGTATGCAGCAACGCCTGGCCCTCGCTCAAGCACTGATCAAGAAACCGAAAATTTTGCTGCTTGATGAACCTTTCGGCGCATTAGATCCAGGTATTCGCAAAGACATGCATGAACTTGTGCTCAAGCTTTGGAAGAAACATCAACTGACCGTCTTCATGGTGACTCACGATCTCCAGGAAGGATTTCATTTGGGAAGCCGGCTTTGGGTATTCGATAAAGTGAGGCACGACCCCCATGCGCCGAATCGATTCGGCAGCACGATTACCTATGATCTGCCATTGCGAGCAGAAGACCCTCTGGCAATGACGCCGGAGGTGAATGAAATCACTGATCAACTATCAATCAGCAGCAATGTTAAACAATTGAGACTGGCTACAAAATGAGTACAAACGAATCCTCGCTATCAGACTATTCAACTGTTCTCGCTCCGGGAACGCATTGGTCGCTGGTAGTAAGAAAAGGCATCCAGATGACATTGACCGATCTTGAAGGCGGGGCCAATGTCGGAATGCTTTTCTATAATCCTCAGTTCATGAGTGAAAAGTACAACGCTCCTGACACATTGAAGTGTCAGCACACCTTTAAGCTCACTCGAGGTCATTGTTTGTATTCGGATATGGGCCGTGTATTCGCATCAATAACCGACGATACATTTGGATGGCACGAAACGGTATGTGGAAACTCCCACGCCCACCATATTGAAAGTCGTTGGGGTGAGCGCAATTACCAAACTCATCGCAATAAGTGGTTGCAGAATGGATTTGATGCTTTCCTGGTTGAACTTGGGAAATACCGCCTGAATAAGCAAGACCTGGCAGCCAATCTCAATCTGTTTTCTGCAGTTTCTGCAGACAATGAAGGCAATCTGGAGCTGTCTCGTCAGAGTCAGGCACGGGACAGCGTCACCCTAAGGTTTGAAATGGATACTTTAGTGCTTATGCACAGTTGTCCTCACCCTATGAACACTGCTGAGAGTTATCCTCGAAAACCCGTTCGAATTAAATTGGAAAAAGCTGACCCTGTTTCCTCAGATGACTACTGTCTCAATTTTTGTGATGAAAATCGTCGTGGCTTTCAGAACAACGCGTTATACCACTTGGGAATGGAACCATAACATGATTAAAGAAAGCCAACTCGATCCTGCGAACGCCAAGCAGAGAACGCGAATAAACTCAGGCGACTACTTCATTCAAACCATGTCGGCTGGCGAAACACTGCGAATAGTTGACCTGGAAGGAAATCAGGCAGCAGACACCTTATTCTACAATGCGCATGATGTTAGTGAGCGATACAGTATGAGTGACACTGTTCGTGAACAAGCCGCATTACACTTGAGTTCCGGAACCATACTCAAAACAAATTTAAACCGAGACCTTTTGGAAATTGTCGCAGATACCTGTGGCCGGCATGACACAGTTGGTGGTGCTTGTTCTACAGAGTCAAACACTGTCCGCTATGATTTGGAAAAACGAGGCATGCATGCTTGTCGTGACAGTTGGATGCTGGCCGTTGCTGAACGCGAAGAGTATGGATTATCCAAGGAAGACATCACCCACAATATAAATTTTTTTATGAACGTCCCTGTTACACCGGAGGGCGAACTTGAATTTGCTGACGGCGTATCGGCTCCAGGCAAATATGTTGAATTGGTGGCAAAAATGGACACGCTAATCCTGCTTTCAAACTGTCCACAGCTTAACAATCCTTGCAATGCCTATAACCCTACACCCATAGAACTCGTATTTTGGGCTGCACCATAAGCGGATAAATCCCAAACCCACAGGACGACCTGCTGGCGTTAACAATCATCTTGGGACGACCCATGTTAACTAGAGATTATCTATGTTCCAACGCGTACTTATTGCCAATCGAGGCGCCATTGCTACACGCATTTTACGGACCTTAAAAAAACTCGACGTTAAATCCGTCGTTGTCTATCACGAAAAAGACCAGGACAGCCTGCACGTACAACTTGCCGATATCGCAGTGTGCTTAGGTTCCGGCTCAGTCGCAGACACTTATCTCAATCAAGAAAAGTTAATTCAAATCGCGCAGAAGCATCATGTCGATGCAATACATCCTGGTTACGGATTTCTCAGTGAAAATCCTGAATTTGTTAACAAATGTGAATCCAATGGATTGATTTTCATTGGCCCCACGCCACAGCAGATGAATGTTTTCGGTCTTAAGCACTTAGCGCGAGATGCAGCCCAAAACGCTGATGTCCCTTTGATTCCCGGCTCACCGGTCCTGGAAAACCTGGATAGCGCAATTGAGTGGGCAAAAGAAATTGGGTTTCCGGTAATGCTCAAGAGTTCTGCTGGCGGCGGCGGCATTGGAATGCAGGTTTGTCAGGATATCGAAGACCTGAAGAGTGCCTGGGACAGCGTGAGAAGATTAAGTTCAAACTATTTTTCCAACGACACAGTGTTTCTTGAAAAGTTCATAGACAATGCAAGACACATCGAAGTGCAAATTTTTGGCGATGGATCAGGGGACGCGCTCGCTCTTGGCGAACGTGACTGTTCCGCTCAACGCAGAAATCAAAAGGTCATAGAAGAATCCCCTGCCCCTAATCTGGACCAAGCTATTCGCAATGACATGCATCGAACCGCCGAAGCACTGATGTGCTCGGTAAATTATCGTAACGCCGGGACCGTCGAATTTATCTTCGATGTTGATCAACAGTCGTTCTATTTCCTCGAAGTCAATACTCGGTTACAGGTAGAACATGGTGTTACTGAAGAAGTGTTCAATGTGGATCTCGTTGAATGGATGCTGAAACAAGCTGCCGGAGAGCTACCGGCTTTGGAATCCATACGCCCTCAACTTTCCCCTTCAGGTCATTCAATACAAGTTCGACTCTACGCCGAGGACACTCAGAGAGAATTTCAACCAAGCGCCGGACTATTGTCTGAAGTGGTATTCCCCCAGGCTGATGACTTACGTATTGATACCTGGGTGGAATCCGGCATTGAGGTTCCGTCCTTATTCGATCCTATGATAGGGAAGGTTATTGTTTCGGGAGAGGCCAGAGAAGAAACTGTTTCCAGGCTAGTCGAAGTTCTAGGACAAACCCGCCTGTATGGAATTGAAACTAACTTGAGTTATGTGGCTTCAGTTTTAGAAACTGACCTGGCCAGGTCGGGCCGCCTGTTGACAAAAACGCTAGCCTCTCATGACTTTCGCATTTCTTCATTCCGTGTTTTAAGTGCTGGCACTCAAACAACAGTGCAGGACTATCCCGGTAGGCAAGGCTACTGGCACGTGGGCGTTCCGCCTTCAGGCCCAATGGATTCCCTGTCTTTTCGACTGGCAAACAGGCTCTTGAACAACTCAGAGCAAGCAGCAGCGCTCGAGATGACCATGAGTGGCCCTACTCTGCAATTCGAATCTGATAGCGTCATTGCGCTAACCGGCGCCGATATGCAAGCAGAACTCGACGGGCAAGAGGTACCCCGCTATCGAGCCGTTGCCATAGCGGCCGGACAGGTGCTCTCCTTGGGCAAAGTCAACGGGTTTGGAGCGCGGGCTTACCTGGCGATTGCCGGCGGAATTCAGTGCCCTCTCTATCTGGGATCGAAATCGACTTTCACTCTGGGCCAGTTTGGTGGACATGCGGGGCGCTCGCTTCGAACTGGCGACGTAATCCGGCTCGATGCGCCCACAGCGCATCCAGAGCAAGCTGAAATAGCTGTCCCTGAAATTCCGGAAACAGTTGAGGTTCGGGTTATCTATGGTCCCCATGGCGCCCCTGATTTTTTCACCGAAGACGACATCACCGAATTCTTCTCCAGTGATTGGAAAGTGCACTACAACTCAAGCCGCACCGGCATTCGATTGATTGGGCCAAAACCGAACTGGGCGCGACCCTCCGGTGGAGAGGCAGGCATGCACCCATCCAATATACACGACAATGCCTACGCTTTCGGTGCAGTGGATTTTACCGGAGATATGCCAGTCATTCTTGGTCCAGACGGACCTTCGCTTGGCGGCTTTGTTTGCCCGGCTACAGTCATCACGGCCGACCTATGGAAACTGGGACAATTAGCACCGGGACAGGCTGTTCGCTTTATCCCAGTAAGCCATGAAACTGCAGTCAGCTTGGAAAAGGATCAGATCGAATCTATTTCTCAAGGTAATGTCTCTGCACTTTATAAGCAAAAGACAGAGGCTGAGATAGTGCCGCCCATTGTCAAGCGCGTGCAGTGGGAGAACGACGAAGTTGTCTGCCGACTAGCTGGTGATCACTTTTTGCTGATTGAAATAGGCCCGCTGGTGCTGGACATTCCTCGTCGCTTCAAAGTCCATGCAATGATGCTCGCCATTCAAGAACAAGATAACGCAGCAATTGCTGAACTGACCCCAGGCATTCGGTCACTCCAGATCCACTACGATAGTCAGAGCATCCGGTTGCAGGACCTTCTGGAATTGGTCGAGCAGACTATTCTGTCGCTGACTGTCGGTGAACTCACGGTTCCCAGCCGAATCGTGTCGCTACCCCTGAGCTGGGATGACGAAGCCTGCAAGCTTGCAATCGAAAAATACATGCAGACGGTACGCGCCGATGCGCCATGGTGTCCCAGCAATCTGGAATTCATTCGACGTATCAACGGATTGGAATCGATCGAAGAAGTCAAAAAAATCGTTTTTGACGCCTCCTACCTGGTGATGGGCCTTGGCGATGTCTATTTGGGCGCTCCGGTGGCAACTCCAATTGATCCCAGGCATCGGCTTGTCACAACAAAGTACAACCCAGCTCGCACATGGACTGCTGAAAACTCAGTTGGAATTGGAGGCGCTTATCTTTGTATCTACGGTATGGAGGGGCCGGGAGGTTATCAATTTGTAGGGCGCACTTCACAAATGTGGAATCGCTATAAACAGACCACAGAATTTTCCAAGCCCTGGTTGCTGCGATTCTTTGATCAAATCCGATTTTATGAAGTCACAGCAGATGAACTCTCCGCGATTAGACGTGATCTGCCCAAAGGCCGGGTCTCTCTGCAGATTGAGGAAACGGAGTTTTCTTTATCAGACTACCAACGCTGGTTAGAGGATCACGAGGAAAGCATCGACACTTTCAGAACTCAGAGAGAGTTGGCTTTTGAAGAAGAACTTCAGCGCTGGCGGGACAACGGTCAGTTCACGTTCGATGCGAGCGAGGAAACTGAAAGCAAATCGCTATCAGGCGAAATTCCTGCCGGCTTGCTGCCAATAGATAGCTCGATATCTGGAAACATTTGGAAGATAGAAGTGAAAGAGGGTCAAACAGTGAGCAAGGGTCAGACTCTATTGATCCTGGAGTCCATGAAGATGGAGATCGCCGTCGAAGCGCAAGAAACGGCCCTAATAAAGAAAGTCTGTGTTCAGCCCGGCCAGGAAGTCCAGGCTGGACAGTGTTTGTTGTGGCTAGAGTGACTGACCGGAGACGACTATGAATGACGTCATTGATTTAAGAATCGAATCGGTACATGAATCTTATGCGAACGGCTCTGAAACACCCACATCGCTACTGCATAAATTGCGCAGCCAGGCCATGGAGCGGAATGAATTCAATGCCTGGATATACCTGCTCAGTGAAGAGGAGCTGCAAGTCCACATCGATGCGCTGCAATCCAAGTCCATAGAGGCTTTGCCGCTATGGGGAATTCCGTTCGCCATAAAAGATAATATTGATCTTGCAAGCATTCCCACCAGCGCAGGGTGCGAAGCGTTTACTTACACTCCTGATAAATCAGCAAGCGTTGTTGAGTTGTTGATTGCAGCCGGCGCTATTCCACTGGGAAAAACCAATCTCGATCAATTCGCCACAGGATTGGTCGGTACCCGCTCTCCGTTCGGAGAGGGCAAGAATGTTTTTAATCCTGATTATATTAGTGGTGGTAGCAGCGCCGGTTCGGCAATCGCTACTGCTCTCGGTCAAGTTTCCTTTGCCCTCGGCACTGACACGGCAGGTTCCGGCCGCGTACCAGCCGCATTCAATAATCTCATCGGGCACAAGCCAACCAAGGGTTTGCTGAGTACATTTGGTGTAGTGCCAGCCTGTAGATCCCTGGATTGTGTATCAATCTTCGCGTTGACCGCAGAGGATGTGGCGACGGTATTGACCAGTGCTACATGGGCAGACCAAAGAGATGCCTACTCTCGACCAAACATCGCATTCAATTCCAAGGCTTACTGGCGAGATGAAAATCTCGGCACGTTTAAGTTCGGCATTCCTGACCAACTCGATTTTGGTGGCGATAGAGATGCAGAGGGATTGTTCCATCTCGCTTGCGACAAACTAAGTGAACTGGGCGGTGAAGAAGTTGCACTGAACTTTGAAATGTTTCTGCAAGCAGCCAGATTACTCTACGAAGGGCCTTGGGTGGCTGAACGAGCCTGGGCCACTCAGAGAGTGAACAGAAACGACATGTTGCCGGTGATTCGAAACATTCTAGCCACAACTGAAAACTTCAACGTTATGGATGCCTTTGATTCTCAATATAAATTGCAGGAACTTAAACAGTCTTGCGATCGAGAATTGGAGAAAATTGATTTCGCTCTGACACCCACGACACCTACCTGCTATCTTCGCTCTGAGATTGCAGAAGAACCAATCAAATTGAATTCAAATTTGGGTACTTATACCAATTTCATGAATTTGCTCGACTATACAGCGACAGCAGTACCAGTTGGCAAACTAAGTTCAGGTGTGAGTTGGGGAGTAACTCTATTTGATAAGGCGTTTACTGACATAAAGCTGCTCGGTTT
Source organism: Pseudomonadales bacterium (assembly GCA_028281635.1). Taxonomy (GTDB): domain Bacteria; phylum Pseudomonadota; class Gammaproteobacteria; order Pseudomonadales; family Pseudohongiellaceae; genus UBA9145. Next base: position 8,250 of record JANQJM010000155.1, read on the forward strand.
TGCTGGCGCTCTACAAAGAGCCCTGAACCTGCCATTGGGCAGCGGTCCCCATTTGCTCGCTCCGGCAACTACCGTTGGCCGACCAGTTCCTGATGAAGTTGTTGAGGTTGTGGTTTGTGGGGCACACCTCGAAGGGCAGCCACTCAATTGGCAACTGCAAGACCGCGGTGCCGAACTCAAACTAAAAACTCACACAACGGCTTGCTACGCATTGTTTGCTTTGCCTGATGGAAAACGACCTGCCCTCGTACAGAAACAGAGAGGCGCAGCGATCGAAGTGGAAGTTTGGCAAATGCCAATGACAGAGTTTGGGAGTTTCGTTGCTGGTATTCCTTCACCACTTGGAATCGGTAAGGTTGCATTAGCAACCGGCGATTCGCTGCCGGGGTTTATCTGTGAAGAAGGCGGACTTGAGGGCGCCAAAGACATTTCACATTTTGGCGGATGGCGAGCTTATTTAGCCGCCAGATAAACACCAAATCGTCGCTTTGGAGCTGTTTTCGCACTGTTATTGGGCCTGTTTTTGGCTCATTGCACGCTTTCGAATCCACTTGTATTGACCCTATTTAGGGCACTGGCAGCGCCCCTTCAAGCTGTGCTGATCCGGCTTGCTCCTTCTTCGCTTAAGCAATTGAAATAGCGAATAATTTTGTCGGCCCCAAAGCAGTCTATTTGTCCTCTACGCAATCTATTTGGTCAGACTCATTAAAGTAAAAGTGGCGAGTTTCTTGCACACACTTATGGATTAATTCAACCACAAACCGCAGGCTTGAGAGCTTTCCAAAATGAGTGAGCTAGCTAACGACACCTTACAAGATGGTCCAGCGACGACATCATCGGAAACTGAGGCTCGCTGGGACTGGAACGATATTGTCTGGCGCAGTGTGCAACCAGTTTTCGTAATGGGCACCATGTTACTAGTCGCGACCATGGTCACTTATGAGTGGATGAACCATGAACTGTTCGCGGCAATCATGATTGTTATTCCCATCCCTCTGGTAATTTTTGCAGAACGAATTTGGACTAAACGCAAAGACTGGCTGCTGGAACCGAAAGAAATGACTGAGGATGCCGGTTGGCTCGCCTTTGGTGCTTTGCTTTGGGTTCCACTCTATAGCGACTACTACGAAACACCCATTTCCGAAGGCTTCAAAGCTGTTCGGGACCTGGCGCCCCTGCAAATTTCAATTGAACCTACTTCTGTAGTTGGTTTACTCGGCGGCGCAATGGCGGTGATGTTGGTTTCGAGCTTTGTTTACTACTGGCTGCATCGCGTACAACACGAGTCATTGTTCTGGTGGCGAATCCATGCCACTCATCACCACATCACCAAGATGGGCTGTATGCGCGGCGACCGCACGCATCCACTCGAGTGGGCGACCCTCATGCTTGGTACGCCGGTCGCGTTGGCACTGTTAGGCGCCAGTGATGAGGTTATGGCCGTGGTTGGCGCCTATGCCATTTGGACCGGCATCTTCAACCATTCCAACTTACCTATTAAAACCACTCCAATATACGACTGGGTTTTTGCCACGGCACCACAACATCATGCCCACCACGCCTTCGAACGCAGACAGGCTGATTCAAACTACGGTTGCACTATTATTTTGTGGGACCGAATATTTGGTACCTACTGCGGTGATGACAAGGTTGGTCAGATTGGTGCTGGCAAGTGCGTACCCTTATCCATCAAGGATCAACTGGCGCTGGCGTTCTATTCCAACGATCGACTGAAGAAGTTGTAGGGTTGTCTTCTACAGCTGATCCCAGGCGGCCCATTCAATGGCCCGCCCTGGGTAGGCGACTTCCTCGAATGGCCAGTTCTCTTCCACCCACGCGCTAGCCCAGGCATAAAGTTCGGTATCAAAACCGGCATCAAATTCAGCTTTGGTTACCCAAAGTGAAACCTCGGCTTCATATCCGGGCTTGCTGCTGGGCCGCACATAAACGCACCCCCTCTCGCGTTCTCCATCCAGGGTTAAAACAGCGTAGGCAAAAGACTCTCGCTGGTTAAAACGCTCTTGCTCATTCAACATGTCCTGCATGGCATCTTCGTCAGTAATGTCTTCATGTGGCCAGCTCGTGCTGCGGGTAAATGTCTCCTGCAGGTGCTCTATAGAGGACATATAGGCTGCATAGTCGATATCGACTAATTCAGGGCCAAGTGGAACAAGCTTGAAGTTTGCTGTCTCCACTAGAACAGGAGGCTCAAAACCATCTGGAATAAAAGCAGAACTCGCGGCTGCCTCCTCTGCCTTCCTGGCCTCCATAAACTGTTTATAGCCATCAGTCATGGCACGGGCACAGTCACCCGGCGTTTCACGGACACCTTGTTCTCGCCTGCAGGGACCATCCATAACCTCTGGAAGGTTCTCTTCAACCCACTCTCGCGCCTCGTAGTAGATGGGCTGGTCATTGGAACTAGTCTCAACTCCAACGATCGTGGCGTCAGCAAAAGTGATATGAAACGTGTCAGTAACGTTGAAGCCGGTTTCCAATGCTAATACGGGATCATCCTGCACTGTTATCGCACAGGCTATGGTGTCTGCTGATTCACTCGCACAGGGGGCTCGCTCCAGCACTTTATAGTTGCCGCCTTCGGCCCAGGCCTGATAGCCAAGGATGGCTGTCTCTGCTTCACCAGCCTCACTGAGAAAGGGTTGTAGACGACTGGCATCGAAGGAGTAGAACGCATCAATCATGCTTTCAGCCGTGGCCAGATCTGCAGCCAGTTGCTCGGCAGCGTCCTGCTCATTAGAACAAGCTGTTAGCGCAATCAGACTGATTGCTACGACAGCAGACCGACTCTTAACTACGTCATTCATGAAACGTTCTCCAAAGATTTATGCGAAGGGTGCGCCCTGTTTCAAAGACGCAGTATTACATTGCTTGATGAAACCTGAGAAGGGATTACGTCATTCGACTCATGACTTAAACCCTACGAAGCCTATAAAAAGAAAGGCGCCTGGAACATATACAACCAAGCGCCTTTCAGTTACTGCCTAACCACCTCTGTTCGAGCTCAACTCGACTGAACCATCGCCTAAGCGAGCACGAGCAGGTTCACTGGCCTTAGAACGCGTAGTTAAGACCCAGGAAATAAGCTCTTCCAACTACGCTGACCGGGTAACCACGCTCGGTCAGGTAGGGATCTTCATCAGTTAGATTGGTAACACCGCCGTAGAGCGTCATGTCTGAATTAAACTCATAGTTACCAGTCAGATTGTGCATGTAGAACTCGTCCGTAAATGCGGCAGGCCCATAGTTCTGATTAACTGTTTCGATTTCCACACCACTCTCATAATCCAGAGTCTGTTTCGAGAGATAGGTCGTATTGTAAGCAAGCGTCAATGGGCCGGCTGTTACCGTTGCATTGAACTGTGCTGCCCATTCCGGCCTGCGCATCTCACCAAGCTCTGGATTCACCGTCGGCTCCTCACCGGGACCCGCTGGCTCAATGAAGTTCAGGCGCCGTTGATGAGTCGCACCCGCTCCTAAATTAAACTGCAGGTCGGCGATATCGAATCCATAGTCAATCGCATAATCTATCCCCGTTGCCTCGGCTGACCCAAAGTTCAGCAGGGTCTGTCGCAAGAAAGTAAATCCGCCAGATTGCGCCGATGTCGATTCTGGATTTCGGGACAGCAGATCACAAAAAGGATTGTTAATCGAAGGTGCGTCATAGCAACTGTTAACTATATTCTGCGAGGAAATTTCTGAAATCGCTCCTTCGATAACAATATCCCAATAGTCCATGCTTATGGTTAGACCTTCGATGAATGAAGGTTGAAAAACGAAGCCATAGGTCTCGGTAGTGGCTTCTTCAGGCTCCAGATTGGAGTTGCCACCGACGACACCAGGAAAACCCGCAGATAATGGGTCTACGAAAATGTAGTTTCCGTTGGCATCGAAGATGTTTTCCTGAGGCACGTTGAACGACTGCAAAGCTGCTACACAGTTTGCTTGTCGTAGTGCCGAGTCGGGGGCGCTGGAAATCTGCGAGACATCACAGGGATCCTGAGGACGGAAAGCCTGGCCCTGCTCAGGTGAGAATAACTCGAACAAGTTGGGGACACGTACTGCCTCACTGTAATTCGAGCGGAATCGCAGCTCCTCGAATGGAGCCCAAACCAGACCCACTTTATAGGTCGTGTTTTCACCGAAGGTGGAATAGTCAGCGCGACGTATGGCGCTGCTTAATGTGAGTTCCTCAAAAAGCCCAACATCGGCAACCAGCGGCACTTCGACTTCTGCAAAAACGTCCCAAACATCATATTCAGAAGAACCACTTAGTAATCGCTGGGACGGCGTGCCACCAAGGCTTGCCGCGTTACTCACATCTCCAACATAGTCACCGGCTGAGAACGCAATACCTTCAGACGTGACACCACTAACTGGCAGGATTCCTTCGTCGAAGGAGTCGAACTGTTGCGAGGTCATTTCTTCGCGCCATTCGCCACCGACCACGAATCCTATTGGACCAGCGGGAAGTTCAAACCACTGACTGGAATCGCCAGAAACGAATCCTGTAAATACAGTTTGCTCGATTTCCTCTTCAATAGTTCTTGTGTAGGTTACGAAATCAATCGATTCCTGGGACATGGCGCCGCGGCCGCCCCAGATATTCATTGGCTGGCACTGCCCATCGCCTGGCTGAAAAGTGAAGAATGATGAGTCGACGCCACCGCCCACGAATGAAAAAATATCGAATGGTGTGGTTGGCGGATAGTCTGTTGGATCCAGATCAGAACGACACACCGGCTGGCCTGTGGACGGATCTGTGACCACATCAATCGCAGCGAAGAAACGGTCAGCGATCATCTCTTCTCTATCGTAAAGTTGACGCTCAAACCTGCCCCAGTTGGCAGAAACCTCGTAGTCAAAATCCAGACTTGGAATCGTACCTCTCAAGCCAGCGACGAATCGGGTAGTGGTTCGCTCGTTGGTATCTTCGTTGACACCCCAGTCGTCAGAATCTCGGGAGATTCGCAAACCACCATCCCCGATGAATCCGACTCCGCTATTGTTTGCCAGTGGTTGCAGTGCAGTCGGCAGGAAAGGGTTATCGGGTGCGCCAAGCAACATGTCGGTGAAGTTATGGCCGCCACCGCCAAATTCTACCTCGTGATAGACATACTTCGATTCAACAAATGCCTCAATGTTTTCAGTCAAGTCATAATTTGCATTGATATTAATCGCGTACTTTTCATCTGCAGGTATCGTATAGGGCCTGTTAGGAGCAATGAAGCTTTGAGCTGCGCCGAACTGATTGAAGTTGCCAGTAACCAGGCCGTCTTGATAAGGACCCACATTACCGTTCTGGTCGATAACCCAACATCCTCCCGCTGCACCGAAAGAAGCTGCGCCACCTAAACTGGAGTTATAGCCGGTGAAACTGTCTAGACAGTCTGGTGTGCCATTGCCATCCAGGTCAGGCTCGGAACCCAGCGGCACTTCCAGGCCAAAGTCGCCAGCAGCAACTACACCAAAGGGAGAGGTAATATTAAAAGTACGCCCGGGAAACAGGGCGCGTGGAAAAGCAGTTGCAGCCTGATCAATGAGTGCTAATTCGCCTGCTGTCAGAGTCGGAGCAACACCAAATGCATCGGTGTAGTCCATGATGAAACTGTCTGCGCTGGGAATGCGAGCGCCAACCGGAAAGCGACCAGTGGTATCGAAGTTGTAAAACTGTGCAAAATTCGGAGTTGAAGCCGCCGAGATGTCGCCAGTCTGAAAACGCAATAATGGATTCACATCATCGGCATACAGGCCATCATTAGCAGTATGGGCGCGATCACCCTGGCGAATACCTTCGCTTCGATTGACCTGCAATGCGGCAGTGACATTGCCTCGCCCTTCATCAAAATTTCGACCCCAGATAATATCGAAATTTGAAGTCTCAGCATCACCTTCTCCGGACAGTGCAGTTCGCACATCAATTTCCAGGCCTTCGAAGTCATCTTTGAGAACAAAGTTAACCACACCGGTGACGGCATCCGCGCCGTAGACCGCGGACGCACCCCCGGTCAACACCTCGACGCGCTCAATGAGCGAAGCAGGAATGGTTGAGATATCAACCGAACCTGTACCTTCAATACCGGCCACATGTCGGCGGCCGTTTACCAGTGTCAGAGTTCGTTCATAGCCCAGGCCTCGAAGATCCAGCGCTGAACCGCCCACATTACCTGCATTGGCGTCACTGACATTGTTCGCGCCATTGTCGATGGAATTGGTTCCTGTCACCGATGACAGCAATGCCGGGTTGTCATTCATGACCTCGGCGATGTCGACTGTGCTTGTCTGGGTCAGGTCTTCAGCGCTGATTGTGGCTAGAGGCTGAGAAGAAGTTGCGTTACTGTTCTGTCGAATGCGACTTCCAGTGACAACAATTTCTTCTAATTGTTGGTCCTGGGCGAAAGCGGCTGGAGTTAATGATGACAGGCTCGCAGTGCCAGCGCACAGAGCGACAAAATAGCGCAGCCCCTTTTTTGGAGCAAAATTTGAAATGCAGGTCTTCATGTAAGCGTTCCTAAAATAAATAACAAGTACAGCCACAGTTAACGCTATGTAATTAGTCCTCGTATTCCGGGAACAGAGCGCTGGTCGCTGTCCTGGTGCACCCCATTAGGATT
>JANQJM010000164.1 GCA_028281635.1 Pseudomonadales bacterium
AAGTGCCAGAAGAACAAGCACCTGCGACAGAAGCTGTTGTCGATGTTGCAGCGGAAACTGCTGAGGCCGTCGCTGAAGCTGCACCTGAAGCCACCGAGGCGACAGAAGCGGCCAGTGCGAAAGCGCCAACTGAAGCTCCCGCCCAGGAAGCTCCGCCACCGGACTCAGAGTCTGCCCGTGGCAAGGCTGCTCCGCGTCGCAAAAAGGCCGGATCCGGGGAATCAGACGATCCAGCCGACAAGAAGAAAACCCATCTGCGCAACAAGGCCAAAGCACAACAAGGGCCTAAGCGTCAGGCCAAGAACATTCATGTTAATGATGACTTTGTTCTTGAAGGCGATGATTTTGATGAAATGGGTGCCCGTGGTCGTCGCGGAGGTGCGCGCAAGGCCAAGACTAAACTGAGCGCGCAGACGCACGCCTTTGAAAAACCCACTGAATTTATCGCTCGTGAAATAACAATCGGTGAAGCCAATACTGTCTCTGATCTTGCTCAGAAAATGTCTGTTAAATCGGCAGAGATTATAAAAATCCTTTTTAATATGGGCGTGATGGCCACTATCAATCAGGTGTTGGATCAAGATACTTCGACGTTACTGATCGAAGAAATGGGTCACAAGCCCAAGTTTGTTTCTGAAGACGCGATAGAAGAACAACTAGCCGATACTCTGGCTGCTGAGGAAGGAAAAGAAGAAATTGCTCGAGCGCCAGTTGTCACAGTTATGGGCCATGTTGACCATGGTAAGACATCGTTGCTCGATTACATCCGTAAGGCCAGCGTTGCTTCGGGCGAAGCAGGGGGCATTACGCAGCATATCGGTGCCTACCACGTAAATACTGAACATGGCATGGTGAGCTTTCTGGACACGCCGGGCCACGCTGCATTTACCGCAATGCGGTCACGGGGTGCGAAAGCAACAGATGTCATCGTACTCGTTGTGGCGGCTGATGATGGTGTGAAGCCGCAAACCGAAGAAGCGGTACAACACGCCAAGGCGGCAGAAGTGCCTATTGTTGTTGCCATCAACAAGATTGACAAAGAAGGTGTTGACCCCGACCGGGTTAAGAATGAACTCTCTGCCATGGAAGTGATTCCGGAAGACTGGGGCGGTGACACACAGTTTATTCCTGTTTCTGCCATCACTGGTCAGGGTGTAGACGAACTTCTGGAAGCGATTCTGTTGCAAGCAGAACTGCTGGAACTTAAAGCCTACACCGATGTGCCGGGCCAGGGTGTGGTTGTCGAATCGAGATTGGATAAAGGCCGTGGTTCCGTTGCTTCTGTGTTGGTGCAAAACGGCACCCTGCGCAATGGTGACATCGTGCTGGCGGGTCATGAATATGGCCGGGTGCGTGCGTTGGTGGATGAAAACGGCAAGAATGTAGGTGAGGCGGGCCCTTCCATACCCGTTGAGATTCTGGGTCTTAATGGCGTGCCCGAAGCAGGGGATGAGTTTGTTGTCGTAGCTGATGAGAAAAAAGCTCGGGAAGTTGCAGAGTTTCGCCAGGAGCGACATAAAGATCATCTACAAACCGCGCAGCAAATCAACAAGATGGAAGCCATGTTTGCTGGCCTGGGCACTGACGAGAAGAAGATACTCAACGTCATATTGAAAGCTGACGTACGTGGCTCACTGGAAGCTATAGTTGGCTCCTTGCAGAAACTTGGCAACGATGAAGTCGATGTTAATGTCGTAGCGGCTGGAGTCGGCGGTATCTCAGAAACCGATGCCCATCTGGCAACCACTTCCAATGCGATGATTATTGGATTCAATGTGCGAGCTGACAAAGTCGCCCGTGACATCGTGGAAAACGAAGGACTGCAATTGCGCTACTACAATGTGATTTACGATGTCATTGACGATGCAAAAGCGATTCTGGGGGGCATGCTGGCGCCAGAGATTCGCGAGGAAATCGTCGGCATCGCCGAAGTGCGTGATGTGTTCAACTCGCCCAAGTTTGGGCAAATCGCTGGCAGCATGGTTGTCGAGGGCACGGTTTATCGCAGCAAGCCAATCCGCGTCCTGCGAGACAACGTGGTTATCTATGAAGGCGAGCTCGAGTCACTGCGACGTTTTAAAGACGATGCAACTGAAGTGCGCAACGGCATGGAATGCGGTATCGGTGTGCGCAACTATAACGATGTAAAAGTCGGCGACAAGATAGAGGTCTATGAAACCACTGAGGTTGCCAGAACCCTCTAAGGGCTGGCACCGCAGAGTTTCGAAAACGCAAGCATGTCGGAGATGTCGCCCAGGGCTCAGAGAGTAGCCGACCAGATCCAGCGTGAAATAGCGACTCTGATCCAATTGGAAGTAAATGATCCCAGGGTAGGAATGGTTTCCATCACTGGCGTGGATGTAAGTAATGATTTAGCCAGCGCGCGAGTGTATGTCACGGTAATGAATACACTCAGTGAGCATGCCGAGCTCAATCAGGAGACGATGAGTGCCCCTGGTGAGCTGGACCAACTGGAAATAGATGAGAACTTAAATGCCTTAAACAAGGCATCAGGGTTTTTGAGAACACTACTGGCTAAGCGAATTAGTTTGCGCGCAGTTCCCAAGTTGCGGTTTTATTTCGACAGCAGTATAGAGCGAGGGCAGCGTCTTTCAAATTTGATTGATGATGCTTTGGAAGCCGATCGGCAGCTGCATTCGGATTGAGGGTTAGGAAGGTTCGCTAAGTCATCAAAGCAGATGACTGGAGAAAGTAGTGAGGGGTAGTCGCAAGAAACAGGGTAGGCCGATCAACGGCATCGTGTTGCTGGATAAGTCTGCCGGACTGAGTTCCAACGCGGCGCTGCAAGAAGTCAAAAAGCTGTATGAGGCCAGGAAAGCCGGTCATACAGGAAGTCTGGATCCATTAGCCACTGGTGTGTTGCCACTGTGTCTAGGGGAGGCGACCAAAGTGTCGCAGTTCCTGTTGGATTCAGATAAACAATACCGCGCCAGGATCAAGCTTGGCGAACGCACTGATAGCGGTGATTGTGAAGGAGCGGTGATCGAAACTAACGATGCGTCAGCAGTTACGCTCGATCAAATTAAGGAAGCACTGACAAATTTCCAGGGTGAAATTGAACAGGTGCCTCCAATGTACTCCGCCATCAAGAAAGATGGTGTGCCACTTTACAAGATGGCACGCAGAGGAGTGGAAGTAGAGCGGGAAGCACGCAGAGTAACGGTGTACAGCATCGAATTGTGCGAATCCTCGGAAAGACTCGAGAGCCAGGAGTTTGAGTTGGATATCGCCTGCAGCAAGGGAACTTATATAAGAACCATTGCTGATGATCTCGGGCAGCAACTTGGTTGTGGCGCACACATCGTTGCACTTCGGCGAACTGCCGCCGGCGTTTTCAATGAGCAGCGCTGTGTCGACATGAAGAGTCTGCACGAAGCGAAAGCAAGTGAAGGGTTAGCAGGGATAGATAGATTTCTGATCCCTATGGATGAGGCAGTAGGCAATCTGCCAGAAGTCAGATTGCCCAGTATTACCGCCGACTGTGTGAGGCACGGTCAGGCAGTACTCGTAAGGCATTTACCGGCCGAGGGTTTGGTAAGGCTTTATGAAGAAGAGCAGTTTATTGGCATCGGCTGTATTAATGACGATGGCAAGGTTGCTCCAAGGCGCCTAGTGGTCTCGTAACAAACGGTCTGCTAAGCAGAGAAGGAAAGTACCAGGTAACTACTAATGTGCGTGGTTATGCTGGCTCGATAAGGATATCGCTAAGGCTCTCAAGAGCACTTTTTTAATCGCACATTATGGAGAATGAAAATGGCTTTATCAGCTGAAAGAAAAGAAGAGATCATTAAGGAATACGCGTTAAGCGATGGGGACACAGGTTCCCCGGAAGTACAGGTTGCACTGTTAACCGCCAACATTAATGATTTGCAGGATCACTTCAAAGAGCACATCCACGACCACCATTCACGTCGCGGTTTAATCCGTATGGTGAATAGTCGAAGAAAGCTTCTTGACTATCTCAAGCGCAAAAACGTTGAGAGATACGCCGATCTTATCAAGCGTCTCGGTCTACGCCGATAAGTCTCACTTTTTAGTCAATTTTATATATTACTGGAACGCTGCGCTCGAAACAGGACATGGCGCAGGTTTTGGATTTTTTAGGAAGAGAATATGTTTAATCCAGTAAGCAAGACGTTTCAATTCGGTGAGCAGACGGTCACGCTTGAAACAGGAAAAATCGCAAGACAGGCAACAGGAGCAGTAGTTGTCACCATTGGTGATGTGCAAGTGCTTGCCACAGTTGTCGGGCGCAAGCAGGCCAATCCCGGCCAGGACTTTTTCCCTCTCACAGTAAACTATCAGGAAAAGACCTACGCAGTAGGTAAGATTCCCGGTGGATTCTTTAAGCGGGAAGGACGTCCAACTGAAAAAGAAACACTTACATCCCGTCTCATCGACAGACCTGTCAGGCCTCTGTTTCCCAAAGGCTTCATGAATGAAGTACAGGTCATCTGCACCGTGATCTCTGGCGGCAAGGATCAGGACCCCGACATTGCTGCTTTGATCGGCGCTTCAGCAGCGCTGGCAATTTCCGGCATTCCTTTTGCGGAGCCTATCGGCGCCGCACGAGTGGGCTACGACCACGAAGCTGGCTATATCCTCAATCCAAGCTATGAGCGACTCGAAACGTCGTTATTGGACATGGTTGTGGCAGGTACTCAATCAGCCGTGCTTATGGTGGAGTCAGAAGCCAAGCAGTTGACCGAAGATCAGATGTTAGGTGCGGTTCTATACGCACACCAGGAGATGCAAGCTGTCATTAATGCCATCAATGAGTTGAAGGCGGAAGCTGGCAAGCCTGCATGGGATTGGGAGCCTCCTGCCGAAAACACTACGCTGAAGAGTGCGCTTGCCGAGAAATTTGCAGCAGGTGTTACCGAAGCCTATCAAATCTCTGAAAAGATGGCTCGATATGACGCTATCGATAATCTGCGCCAGCAAGCTGTCGCAGAGCTGGTCAATGAAGAGGCTGGCCCCAGCGAAAGTGAAGTGGTCGAGGCTTTCGGCGCTTTGGAGAAGCGTACTGTTCGCAATCGGATTATTGAAGGCAATCCGCGAATTGATGGCCGCGATACCAAAACTGTGCGAGCCATTCATGTAGAAACTGGCGTTTTGCCCAAGGCTCACGGTTCGGCATTGTTTACCCGGGGTGAGACACAGGCGCTGGTGGTGACGACCCTGGGTGCGGTACGCGATGCTCAATTACTGGAAGGCCTGGACGGAACCAAGAAAGATCCATTCATGCTGCACTACAACTTCCCACCCTACTCAGTAGGTGAAGCAGGCTTTATGGGTGGTCCCAAGCGCCGTGAAATAGGTCACGGCCGCCTGGCCCGGCGCGGTGTGGCTG
>JANQJM010000226.1 GCA_028281635.1 Pseudomonadales bacterium
AGAAACGAATTGCGATCGATGTCGCGCCGGGCATTATCGGCCAAAAGCGGCGAAAACCCCCGCCGGTCGCGGAGTCGCGTATGGTTGAACTGGGCAGACAGCACACCTCTTGATAGTGCGTATTGCCAATCGAGCACAAACTGCCAGCCCTCACGACTACCTCCTAATCGATCTTGCTTCAGCTCACCATTGTGCAGGGCACTGACTTCAGCGTTTATACGCTGGTTTGTGGCACCAAAGACCGAGCAATTGGTTCCTACTCCCGCTTTGGCCTCCAACCCGTTTAGTTGACTCTGATCGTGATAGAGCTGGTGCTGGAGAGCCATGCCGTAATAGGGCCTGCAGCCTTCAGAACTTGCAAACTGATAGCGAAAACTGGCGTCTGTACCAGTAAACAAGGGCTTCCCACCGAAGAAAAGGTGGCTAATTCCGGTATTGATCTGCCAGGTATTACCGCGATCCGGTCTGACCAGATTGTAGCGAGTGGATATCTGAGCCAGGTCCGAGTCTGAATCCTCACTCAAACGCCCCCTCAGCTCGCCAATGAAATTGTGCTGAATCTCCGGGCCCAATCGCCGATGCCGACCCTGCACACGCATATTCAGAAACGGGCCACTAACCACCTGAAATTCAGGGCTCAGCCCCAGCAAAACATTCTCTCCCGAGAGGGTTAAGGTAATTAGATCCTGATCTGGAGCCCCATTGAGGTTATCGTCATAGCCTCCTAGCACATCGACTTGCCAGATCGTCTGACGAGTCAGTGACTGCCAGTTACCCTGTCGCTGCTCGACTTGTAAAGCCAAAGCCTCTGGAATGTCATCTCTCGCCAGTAGTAGCTGATTCGCTTCTATCGCGGCGAATAATTGCCCATCCTCCAGCAGCGCTTGAGCATAGTCGATCATTGCTGCGCCATTATCGGGATCTAACAAGAGTGCCCGCTCTAGAGATTCAATAGCAGCATCCAAACTGCCGGTATTTAGTTGCGAGGCACCATACAAGGCGAAGTACTCTGAACTGCGGAGGCAGTTGTCAAAAAACTCAGCCAGCCGCGCCCGTGTCGACTCCCAATCAGCAGCAGAATCTACATAGAAAGAAGAAAGATCAGGACATTGATCCTGGGCATTCGCTGCTTCGCCAGTCGGGCACAGGGTGGAGATGCCCAAGAACAAAACGCTGAGAGATCGGAAACTGAGTTTTAACCAGAGCATACTCGCTCTTGTCAGTCGCGTTGACATGCGGCTGGCTGTCCTTGTCTTTTTTTAATTAGTGAATGAGACCGGAAACTGGGTGGGAAATTATCTTGAAACGCCGGTTCTCCTGCAATCAAGACATGTGAATTACTTCTATCTACCTCTTGCCGCCACTAACGACTGTAAGCTTGGGTTGTGCATCAGAATTTGTGGCGATCCCGACAGTTGATCCAGGAGCAAACAACGTATGAGGAATACGCAATCCACTCAGCAAATAGCTACCTTGAGATTCCAGATTTTCATCGCTTAACTGTCGAGCGGCACACTCACCAACCAATATTGGTTGCGCCAGTTCTGCAGTCATTTCTTGAATACGCAGAGTAATACCAACAGTGTCACCCAATAGAGTGTGGCTACGACGATGTGCGGGACCGATTGATCCAATGAGTACTGGCCCCTGCTCAATCCCAATGCCTAAAGCCAAAGGCTCAAGGCCAGCCAGCGCCTGATCAGGCAATAGCGTATCGTTGAGAGCTTCCTGCATAGATTTCGCCGATTGCAACGCCTTAACTGCAGAGACACGGTCTGCACCATCCCAGATCGCCAACAGACTATCGCCCTTAAATTCCTGAACCCTGCCGCCTTCACTTTCGATAATTTCTGTTGCACGAGTAAAAAAGTAGTGCAGTACCGCCGCAATTTCTTCCGGTGGTCTTGCCTCTCCAAACGCTGAGAAATTTCTCAGGTCGGCATTAAGGAGCGTAACGTCGCGGCGATGGGCATTGACGTTTGAGGTTGGCAAACTGAATGCAATATCTCTTGCCACATCGGCAGGCAGATAACTGTTCAAATTTCCAAATACTCGCGCACGTTCCAGTCGGGTTCGAGCAAGTTCCAATAACAACAATGAACTCGCTGCAAGCACTCCGAACAGCGCCGGGGAAACCCATCCCAGCCAAAGATTGCTGCTGCCAAGAACTACAATATGCAGACCCAGCGCGATGATGGGGAGGACAATAGCTGCGATAGGCAAGCCATACGCAGCCAATCTATCGCCCATCGTGGCCAAGCCGAATACGGAAGCCGCAAAAAACGCGCTGAGTATAAGTAAGAAAAATGATGAGCCCGCTGGCGTAAATGGAATATCCACATCCAATAAACTGGCTAGTAGCCGGGCCTGTATCTCGACACCATAAGCGGCACCACTATAGGGTGTCGGCACAATATCGCCGGTACCTAAAGCAGTAACACCTACTAACACCCAAGCGTTATCGAGCAAGTCGTTATCCACATCACCATTCATAACATCGATAGCAGGTATCGCTACAAAGCTGTCTGGAGATTTTGAGAATGACACGCGCATGGTGCCATCACGATCGAGGGGAATATCCAGACCCGGATATCCCTGCAAGTTCAACGTCGCTGGCGGGCTGAATAAGCCGCTGCCTGTCTCAATCGTGCCACTCCATTGTTCAGAGCTTCCAAGTTGCAAGAATGCAGCGATGGATAGAGTTGGATAAGCTGCGCCTTCGGAGCAAACCAGGGCTGGGCTTCGACGCACAGCGCCATCGCCATCGATTATCTGTGCAGTGTGTCCTTTGGGGACTGCGGCTAACGAGGCAGCGCTGGCCACATAACCTGTCCCCGGTGTAATTTGTATCCCCCCGCTAGCTGCGTCACAAACCACACCATTAAAGGGATGCGTCAGCAGCCCAACATTAGTAGCACCAGATGTGGTTTCCAGCGCGGGAGTTTGGGAAATCAGTGTGGCATTCGATGCAGCAACTGCCGCCAAAAACTGGTCATCCCCCGGGCGTGCTTCCGGATAGGTAATATCGTGTAACTGCAGTTGCGCACCTGCCTGATCAATGGCCATAACAAGGCGAGCCATGTCTTCGCGACGCCAGGGCCAAGGACCTACTTCGGCGATACTTTTCTCATCGATTACCACGAGGGTAATCCTCTCCTCGAGGGATGTATCAGGGGACAGTGTCCAACCCAGCGCGCCCAGCCTCTCTTCCAGAGAATTAAAAGTTTGTTGGAACACAGTAAGCAGTAGCAAACTCAAAGCGGCGACAACCCCCAGTACAGTGAGCTTGCTCACCACCGGGGAGAGTTGCAGAAATGCAACAATAGAATTACTTCGACTTGTGCTGCTTGGCTCAGACATCTTTAACTTGATAGGAATTCACTGCCAATACAAATCTATGTGTTTACTCTCTCACCAATTGGGTTGATGCATCCCAAAGGGTGAGACCTGACACGCTTCCATTACTAAGACTGCGCTCGAACAAATAACCGGCTTCAGCACCATCCAGACTTACCGCGCCAGCAACACGCTGGGTTTCTTCAATAGCTCTCAGGAATCCACCATCGAGCACAGTCCCTGTCGCAGAGAAATCGATCTGCCCGGTTAAGTCATGGCTCAGTTCCAACGCTGTGTTAAATGCATTACGTTGGAAATCGATATTGAGACTGCCACCGTTCACTTGCATGGCAACCACACCCGTGGACGAGTTGTAGACTGCTTGTGCGCTATTCAATTGAAAACCAACCAGTCCCAGATTATCTGCGACCCGCTTGGGACCGTCCTCGGTCCTGAACAGCCCATACTGCAAATTGCCCACCGTAATTTCACGACCAACACTAGCTTCAGAAAAGGCTAATGCGAGTGGTTCTGATTCTAATCCAACTTCAGCGTAGCGACCCCAAACCAGCTGACGCTCAGACACTTCGGCAACAGTAAGGATAGATGAGGGAGTGAAATCAGGGGGTGTCAGTGCAGCTACAGCGGCTACTTCAGCATCTGTTGTCACGGTGCGATTGGTTACGCCTTCCAAGAGCACTTCATTGCTCGTGGCCTGACCAGATTCTGCTTCGACAGCGGTGGAAGCAGGGCGAACAGGTTGCTCAACACTGGCGATCGCCTGCTGTACTTCTTCCCGCATCATATCTGGATTACGAATATTCTGCGCTGGCAACAGCCGTGGCAACGGCGCACTGCCATCCAATGCCACCATCTGCGGCGAAGTACCTGTAAGCTCCAATGCGTTGGCCACACAAGGGCCAAGTGCATCCATGCTGCAGGCATTGGAGAAGGGTGCCATGATAATGACCCCTTCGTTGACCAGAGCTCGAGTCGTCTCTGAGTCCGCACTGACGACAAAGTCAGTACCTCGCACGCCAATTGCTGCTATGGGCGTATTGAGACGGAAGCGCTCACGCGCGGAACGGGCTGCCTCTCCAGAAATAGAACGTGTAACACCCTCCTCAAGGTTGAACTTTACCGCCGATAACTCAGGACGCTGACGATTAAAGTCGTAGCGAACAATCTCCAGCTCACTGTTCGGACGCACACTGACGAGGGCATCATCTATAAACCGGATATGCACATGGCCATTAGACTCTGTCGTAATCCGGTCCAACACCGAAATTGCCGCGCCACGCTGCAATTCTGAACGTTTACCTGCTACTGTGGTTCTGAACGCTTTACCCAATACCAGGCTGACTTTACCAACCTCGGCTGTCGTCACTGGGTTCGCTGACAGTTGCGCTAGTGCTGGCCAGGCTAACAGGCAAGAAATCACCATTACAGAAGCAATGAGTCGAGTTTTTAAGCTACATAGAATGTTCGTAATCATGGTGTCATCATCTGTGAGGGCAGCTCTCTTCGCTGAACTTATTTATGGGAAGAAGCCTGTACTCACGTTGCCATACCGGCAATTAAATTTTTAAAATCAATAAGATGCAGCATTTTACCAGTCAAATCGGACAAATTGCCTGTCCGATTTAAATATTTTACCTAGACCATCTGGTTTCCGCTTACACCTCACCTGATTTTAGACATTCTTTACCTTACCTGAGCTCTTGGCAAAGCCACGTGACTCCAGTCACATAGAGTCTGATTTAGTCATTTTGCTTAGTTTGATCAAGCACTTATAATGCCCGCCTAGCCCCGACAGGAGTGGAATTGCCTCTCTGAATTCCTGGGGCACCAGGTTAGATACTGATGGTGGTAACCCCAGAGCTGCTCAGCGCTTTCCCGATACTCAAACCGCTGCCGAAACCCGTATTGTCGCAGCTGTCCGAGCAGAGTTCTTTGAAAAAGTTTGCCAGGCGAGGCGTAGTGCTCACCGCTGGCGAGCGGGAAGACATGGTCTGCTTCCTGTTCGAGGGTCGGCTGCAAGGCGTGGATTTTACGATTGATGGCAGAGAGGTGGGGCTCTATTTCATCGAACCCGGTGATTTTTGCGGTGAGTTAGGCTTGTTTGATGATGGACCACAGCCAGAATATGTGATTGCTCTTACCGCAGCGGTTGTAGTGTTCGTACCATCCGCGGCCCTGCGAGAAATCATGCTGAAAACCCCCGGGATCATTAATGTCCTAGGCATGAAACTGGCCTCGAGAGTGCGTCAGATGACTTTTCAACGCTCTCTGCTCGGGCTACCAAACATTGCCCAGAGGGTGTGTTGCCAACTGTGGCTGTTAGTACCTGATAAAGACAAGCAATCGGCCGATAAAGAGGACTCGGCCAGCAAGTCTGAAATCGCCAATCCGCCAACCCATATGGAGATAGCGATTATGCTGAATGTCTCTCGAGAAACAGTGACCCGAGTATTTCAGACGCTTCAAAACCAGCAGATCGTTAAGCGGGATGGACCAACGAAATTATTGGTCAATGATTTAAAAACGCTGAAACAGTTTGCCGATGGGTCCGATGAATTAAAATAAGGGAATTCGCAGGAGAACTTCAGAACAATTCAAATTGATTGGTATAGCATGATCCAATCTTTTCAGAGCTTTCTTTATGCAGATGACTTGAAATAGCGAATTTGAGCCGCACCTTTGCGAAACTGATTGAGCACAGACTGCTTAATCCAGAAAACAAAAATCTAAACATTTTGAATACTAGAAATTAAAGCCAAATGGCCAAAGAACCCACTCCATACCTAGAATTGCGTAATGCACTCAAAGACTGCAGGCAATATTTCATCACTGCAGGTATCTTCAGTGCAGCAGTCAATGTGTTGATGTTAACACCCATCATCTACATGTTGACTGTCTACGACAGCGTCGTTCCCTCCGGAAGCCTGTCAACCTTAGCCATGCTTACACTACTAATGGTGGGTTTGTTATTGGCTTTAGGTGGTTTCGAATGGGTACGTACATTGGTTCTAGTTAGTGCAAGTAATAGGTTGGAAACCAACTTGAGGAAGAGGGTGTCAGATGCCACATTTAAGAGAGCACTATTGACTGGCGGCATGGTGGCTAATGCCCAATCTGTTTCTGATTTAACATTGCTAAGACAATTTCTTACCGGCCAGGGACTTTTCGCATTCTTTGACGCGCCCTGGTATCCCATCTACGTCGCCGTTATGTTCATGTTTCACCCTTGGTTTGGTGTCATAGGAATCATTGGCGGAATCATTATGGTCAGCCTTGCTTTCGCGCAGGAATCAGCAACCAACAAGGCTCTGCAACAAGCAAATGTGGAATCCAATCGCGCAACTGCGCAGTTTCAAAGCAGTCTTCGTAATGCTGAAGTGGTTGCAGCAATGGGCATGGCAGAGGATATTCGCGCACGTCAGGAGCAACGGGAAAACAAAGTGCTCGAACTGCAGACAAATGCTAGCCAAAAAGCCGGGATGCTAGCTGCCTTTACCAAATCGATTCGAATTATTATGCAGTCATTGACCTTAGGGCTCGGCGCTTATCTCGCACTGAACCAGGAAATCTCACCCGGAGTGATGATTGCAGGTTCCCTGTTGTTGGGGCGCGCCTTAGCTCCGATTGATATGCTGGTTGGTACCTGGAAGGCATTTTCAGTCGCGAGGGCCCAATATGAGAGGCTTGGCGGCCTCCTCGATAAAATCCCTGCAGAAAAAGATTCGATGAGCTTGCCAGCCCCTGAAGGTCAGCTTTCCGTAGAGCAGGTCTCTGTGGTCCCTCCCGGTTCCAAGAATGTTGTTGTAAAAGGGGTCACGTTTAACTTAATGGCTGGAGAAGCAGTAGGGATTGTCGGGCCCAGCGCATCAGGAAAGTCCACCTTGGCACGTGCTATTTTGGGAATTTGGCCAACCTATGCTGGTAAGGTACGGCTCGATGGTGCTGACATGGCCAGTTGGGACCGCACTGAGCTCGGCCCGCATATCGGTTATCTGCCTCAAGACATCGAGCTCTTTGACGGCACAATTGCAGATAATATTTGTCGTTTTAAAGATTCATCATCAGAGATGATCGTCGAAGCTGCCAAGCTTGCTGGTGTTCATGAAATGATCCTGCGGCTACCCGAAGGATACGACACTGTTATTGGGGGCGCCGGAGGTATGTTATCCGGTGGGCAAAGACAGCGTATCGGGCTGGCCCGTGCAGTTTTTGACAACCCAAAACTGTTAGTTCTGGATGAGCCGAATTCGAATCTGGATGACCAGGGTGAAAAAGAGCTCGTAGAAGCACTGCGCCGCATCAAAGCGAAAGGCTGTACGATAGTTGTTATTACTCATCGCACAATGGTGCTGCAGTGTGTAGATAAAATTTTGGTCATGAAAGAAGGTGCCGCCGTTAATTTTGGTCCCAAAGATCAAGTACTGGCCAGTTTAATGGCACCCGCTGCAGTACCTAAATCCGCTGCCAATTAACGCAAGTCAGTACAGCGAGCGATTATGAAACTCATTGCCAATACCGATTCTCAACTTGAAGACGCCAGCCTGTCGGGGTCGATTACGTCCATGGATGTACCTCGGCGTGCTGGATTTATGCTTTTCGCCGTGGTCTTTGGGGCATTCGGAATATGGTCTGCGACTGCTCCTATTGATAGCAGTGCATTCGCACCCGGGAATGTAACTGTTCGCTCATACAAAAAAGTGGTGCAGCACCTGGAAGGCGGTATTGTTGCTGATATTCAAGCTAGAGATGGCGATCTGGTGCAAGAAGGCCAACCATTGCTGATTCTTGATGATACCCAGGCCTTAGCTCAGTTAGAGATTGCAAACGCGCAATTTATTGGATTAAAAGCAAGAGAGGCCCGGCTCATCGCAGAACGTGATGACCTGGAGCAAATCAATTATCCCGCAGAATATTCACTGACAGATCCAAGAGTACGTCAGGAAATTGAAGCACAGAATGAGGTTTTTGAAGCACGCAAGGTTACCAATCAAGGACAAAATGAAATCCTGGAACAACGAATTCAGCAACTTCAAAATCAAGTTGAGGGCATGCGCGCACTGCGTGAATCAAAGGAATTATTGGCAGCTTCCTACTCGGAGGAATTAGCAGATACCCGTGTACTGCTAGAACAAGGATTTTCTGAAGTCACCAAATTGCGCGAAGTAGAACGAAATTTTGCCGCTTTCTCTGGCGAAGTTGCTGAATTAACTTCGCAAATCTCTGCTACCGAAGTCCAGATTGGTGAAACTCGTTTGCAGATTCTCCAGGCGGAAAGTGAATTTCGAAACGAAGTTGTAAGCGAGTTAGGTGATACTCAAACGAACCTGCAAGATGTTACGGAGCGGGTGACTGCTTTGAAGGACATAGTAAGTCGCACGGTCGTTACTGCTCCCGACACAGGTATTGTCAACGGCATGCAGGTTCACACCATAGGCGGTGTAATTGGACCTGGCTCTCCGATTGCTGAGGTTGTACCGGAAAGCGATGAACTTATCATTGAAGCAAGTGTCAGCCCTATAGATATCGATAGCGTAGCAGTCGGTCAGCCAGCACGAATTCGTTTTTCAACGTTTGGGAGTAGAGCCCCCACAATCTTTGGAACATTACTGAGCCTCTCAGCTGATCGCATTACAGAAGAGAACACAGGCGCAAACTATTACCTTGCACGAGTCGAAGTTAATCCTGAAAGTCTTGATCAACTTGGAGGCCAAGCTCTGCTGCCAGGCATGCCAGCAGAAGTATTTATCAATACTGGTTCGCGGACATTTCTTCAATACCTTCTCAAGCCTTTGTCCGACACAGTCGCTCGCAGTTTCAACGAAAACTAATCCTCAATTCCATGAAGCGCTTCTTTATTTGTCAGGTATTACTTTGGAGCACTCTTTGCGTTGCTGTTGCTTCAAGCGCTGCCGATTCGGCTACTGGTCCTAGTACCCTGGCAGTCGGAGAGACCCTAGAGGACTTTTTTACTGCAGCCATTGAGTATAGCCCTCGACTCAGAATCGCCGAAGAAACTTTCAATATAGGTACAGCTCGTGAACGACAGGCGAAAGGCCAGTTACTTCCTCAAGTAAGCGCGAACGCCAGTCTTACGGATAACCGTCGTAACTCTTTCGACGATTTCGGTAGACCTCGGCTACAGGAATTCGATGGAGAACGCTATTCGTTGACGCTGACCCAGGCTCTTTTTAATTGG
>JANQJM010000144.1 GCA_028281635.1 Pseudomonadales bacterium
ATCTAAAGAGCCCACGCTACCGCAGCTAACCAGCAGTAGAGGCAGAAACATTAGAAGGGTTATTTTTCCTTGTAATTTCATGAGATTAGGGCTTGCCCAGTCAGCTATAGCCTATGTCTTTTCTCGGTATTTCAGGAGCGGGCATAATACCCTGAATCGTGAATTTGGCCAAAATCAGCCATTCTGTTGGCGAAATTCTCGTAGTAGACAGTCGAAAGCTCGGGTTCGTTCCGTTGTCCGCTAATAAAAGTACCTAAGCGAGATTCGCTACCAGCTTTTGTGCATGGGCAAGGGACTCGTCGCTGAATTCCTCTCCACCAAGCATTCTGGCAAGTTCCTTTACTCGCTCTTCACTGTCTAATCCGCGGATGGTTGTAAGCGCGCTATCGCTTGCGCTTTCTTTGGCCACGAAAAAATGCTGATGGCCCTGACCAGCAACTTGCGCCTGGTGAGTTACGCAAAGAATCTGAGTCCGTTCACCCAGTGCTCTGAGAAGTTCGCCTACAGTTTTGGCAACGCCGCCACCGATGCCAACGTCTACTTCATCGAACACCAGGCTCGGTGTTTGCGAAGTCTGTGCGGTGATGACCTGAATCGCAAGGCTGATGCGGGATAACTCACCACCGGAGGCGATCTTGATTAAAGACTGCGGTGGCTGCCCTGGGTTTGTTACTACGAGAAACTCGATAGTCTCCAAGCCACCTCGTTGAGGTTTGTCAGATTCAGACGGATTTAAACTGACTTCCAGGTTTGCATGGGGCATGCCCAAACTCTTCAGTTGAGAGTTTATTTGCTCACTGAGTTTCTTGGCGGCTGCCTTCCTCTGCTTGCTTTGTTCTTTCGCAAGTTTAGTAAACTGCTCGCGCAACAGTTCATCGTTCGCTTGAAGCTGTGCCAGTTCTTCATCACTGTTTTCGAAACGACTCAGTTGCTCGCGTAAGTCAGCAACAAGGTCCACCAACCCTCCGGGGGGCACCTTATGCTTGCGAGCCACATCGTGTAGTGTGCCCAGCCGCCTATTGATCTGCTCCAGGCGTTCTGGGTCTGCATCGAAGCTGTCACAGAACGAGCGGAGTTCATTCACCGCCTCTTCAATTTGGATCTGAGCGTTTTCTAATAGGCTCTGTGCAGCCTGAATAGCGTCGGTTTTTTCCGGCAACTCGTTTAGCGTATTGGCAATGATGCCAAGTTGATTACTGAGGTTGCCTTCTTCATTTTCGCTCAATTCACTGAGGGCCTGGTTAGATTTACTGACGATGTCTTCAGCATTATTGAGAGTTTTAAATTCTGATTCCAGTTGCGCGAACTCGTTTTCACCTATGGCCAGTTCATCGAGTTCCGAGAGTTGGTAAGCCAGGAGCTGTGATTGCGCGGAGTTTTCCTCTGAGCTTTGACTAAGCTGTGTCAGCTGCTGATGGTTCTGCTGCCATTGTTTCCAGGTCGAAACCAGATTGGTTCGGAGTTTTTTGTCCACCCCAAAATCATCCAACAGGCGTTGGTGAGTTGCTTTCTGTAGCAGCGATTGATGTTCGTGCTGGCTATGAATATCCAGCAATAGTTCTCCCAGTGTTTTCAAGCTGGCGAGGGTCGCTGAGGAGCCGTTGATAAAGGCTCGGGACCTGCCATCGCTGTTTACTACCCGACGCAGAATACAGAGATTAGGTTCGTCTTCTGCGATGAGCTCCTGTTCCGCCAGCCACCGATTGGCCGCATCGATTTGTGATGTATCGAATTCGGCAGAAATCTCTGCCTTACTGGCTCCTGTCCTCACGATGGTCTTGTCGGCACGGTCACCCAGGGTGAATCCCAACGCACCAAGAATGATGGATTTGCCGGCACCAGTCTCACCAGTGATAGCAGTCATACCGGCGCTAAATTCAATCTCGAGGGAATCGACGGTGGCGTAATTCTGGATGGCGAGATGGCGCAGCATGGCGTGAAAGTATATTGGATCGGGTTTCCCTAAAACACCTTGAATCGTCCGCTGAATGGCAGTCGAACTGGCTGCGGGTAACAGCTCTATTTCAGTGTAGCCGAAACTCGCGGAAACGCTTGAATCCTGGGGCTTAGACCCCATATAGCCCAGCAGTCACAGGATTCATCAATCCTTGTCAGAATACGATAGCTAAGCTATTGAAACTATTAGAAATTAGTGAGAGCCGGCAGGAGAGGGCATGAGTAAGGAGCCTCGAGACGACGCAGCTGATATTGAAAACGCTGCTGCCGAAGATTCATCGTCCACAGCAAACGAGCGGGTCGAGGAAGCCGCCGCGCAAGAGCAGACGGCAGAAGATTCGGCGCAGGAAATTACCCTGGAGCAGGCACTTGAGCGTTTGGCGGTTGCTGAGCTCGCGGCAGCGAGAGCCAAAGACGATTTGCTGCGAGTGCAAGCGGAAATGCAGAACCTGCGACGACGTACCGAGCAGGACATCGAGAAAGCGCACAAATACGGGCAAGAGCGCTTTAGCACCGAATTATTGAGTGTTTTGGACAACCTCGAGCGCGCTCTGGATGCAGCATCCTCCCACGAAGATGAGGCCGTAAAAGCCATCTATGACGGGGTTGATCTCACCCTGAAGAGCTTCATCGACTGCTTTAACAAATTCAAAATCGAAGCGGTAGATCCATTAGGTGAACCCTTCGATCCTGAGATTCATCAGGCGATGTCAATTCAGGAAAACGCCGAGGTTGAACCCAACACGGTGATTGCTGTCATGCAGAAGGGCTACACCCTGCATGGGCGGGTGATACGGCCCGCGATGGTCATGGTATCCAAGGCGGCATCCACCGACTAGGCAAACTGGCTGACACGGCCGTGCCCGCAGGGTCACAGGAAGACGCTGAAGGCAGAACAATATAGGAAGATTGAGGCAGCTCTATAAATCCTCAATTCGTTTAAGGAATTAAGGTCTGAATCCTTGAATTACCGAGGATCGGGCCAATATTTGAGGCATCGGTTAACAGCCCCTGAAGAGAGGGAGCACCGGCAAGTATTTAGCGGAGAAAGAAGACATGGGTAAGATAATTGGAATCGATTTGGGAACCACCAACTCCTGCGTCGCAGTGATGGACGGTGGCGAGCCCAAGGTCATCGAAAATGCTGAAGGAGATCGCACGACTCCGTCCATTATTGCCTACACCAACGAAGGTGAAACTTTGGTGGGCCAGCCTGCAAAGCGTCAGGCGGTAACCAACCCAAGTAATACTTTGTTTGCAATCAAGCGATTGATTGGTCGTCAATTCAAAGACGATGTTGTGCAGAAAGACATCAAGATGGTGCCCTATGGCATTGTCGAAAATGACAACGGTGACGCCTGGGTAGAAGTCAATGGTGAAAAGATGTCACCGCCTCAGATTTCTGCACAAGTGTTAATGAAAATGAAAAAGACTGCGGAAGATTATCTCGGCGAAGAGATTAAGGAAGCAGTCGTCACAGTACCTGCCTACTTCAACGATTCACAGCGTCAGGCAACCAAGGACGCTGGCAAGATTGCAGGCCTGGACGTAAAACGCATCATCAATGAGCCAACCGCAGCAGCGCTGGCTTATGGCATGGATAAGAAAGCCGGTGATGCAACCATCGCGGTTTATGACCTCGGTGGTGGTACCTTCGATATCTCGATTATTGAAATCGCTGAGACAGATGGTGAACACACTTTCGAAGTGCTCTCTACCAATGGCGACACCTTCCTCGGTGGTGAGGATTTCGATCTGCGATTGATCGATTACCTCGCGGACGAATTCAAGAAAGAATCAGGCATGGATCTGCACAGTGATCCATTGGCATTACAGCGCCTGAAAGAAGCTGCTGAAAAGGCCAAGATTGAATTGTCCTCCGCGCAGCAAACAGAAGTGAACCTTCCTTATATTACTGCTGATGCCAGCGGACCGAAGCACCTGGTGCAGAAATTAACTCGCGCCAAGTTCGAATCACTGGTTGAAGACCTTGTAGAGAAAACACTGGCACCAGTAAAGACTGCTTTACAGGATGCAGATCTGGACGCTTCCAGCATCAACGATGTCATTTTGGTCGGTGGTCAGACACGTATGCCACTGGTGCAGCAGAAAGTTGCCGAGTTCTTCGGTAAAGAGGCACGACGTGATGTGAATCCTGATGAAGCGGTTGCCATGGGTGCAGCGATTCAAGCAGCGGTACTGTCTGGTGACGTGAATGATGTACTCCTGTTAGACGTGACACCTTTGACCCTGGGCATTGAAACCCTGGGTGGTGTGGCAAGTCCGTTGATTGACAAGAACACGACGATTCCAACCAAGAAGAGCCAGGTGTTCTCAACGGCAGATGACAATCAAACGGCCGTGACCATTCATGTGGTACAGGGTGAGCGTAAGCAAGCTTCCGAGAACAAGTCGCTTGGACGTTTCGACTTGTCGGATATTCCACCGGCACCACGCGGTATGCCTCAGATCGAAGTTTCCTTTGATTTGGATGCGAACGGTATTCTGAATGTTTCTGCCAAGGACAAGGCTACTGGTAAAGAACAGTCAATTGTCATTAAGGCATCCAGCGGACTTTCTGATGATGAGATCGATCAAATGATCAAGGATGCAGAAGCACATTCTGCCGATGACAAGAAGTTCGAAGAGCTCATCACGGCGCGTAACACGGCTGATGGCCTGATTCACGCAACGAAGAAAACCCTTGAAGAAGCGGGCGATAAGGCAACTGATGAAGAAAAGGACGCCATCAATAATGCCATTACCGCTTTGGAAGAGGCTTTGAAAGGTGACGATAAAGACGAAATCGAAGCCAAGACCAAAGACCTCACTGATGCTTCCACTAACCTGGCGCAGAAACTGTATGCAGAGCAACAGGCAGCGGGTGCTGAAGCCGGTGCTGGCGGAGCCGAAGATGCAACGGCAGGTAGTGCAGCGGACGATGCAGTGGATGCTGAGTTCGAGGAAGTGAAGGAAGAAGACAAGTAAAGCGATCCAGCCATTGAATCTGGCTGGACTCTTTGCAGGCAGTAAGTTACGGAGAAAACTAAGTCAGTACTGACTTAGTTTTTTTCTGTGCAAGAATAGAAATTAAACACAGATATTATTAGGCACAAGAACAGACGATATGTCTAAGCGCGATTATTACGAAGTGCTCGGCGTCGAAAGAGGCGCGGAAGAGGCCGACATCAAGAAGGCCTATCGTCGCGTGGCCATGAAAAATCATCCGGATCGAAATCCGGATAACAAAGAAGCGGAAGAAAAATTCAAGGAAGCCAACGAAGCCTTCGAAGTTCTATCCGATAAAGAGAAGCGCGCTCGCTATGATCAGTTTGGGCATGCGGGAGTTGAAGGTCAGACCCATGGTGGTTCTGCTGACTTTAGTGACATCTTTGGCGATATCTTTGGCGATATTTTTGGTGGTGGACGGGGCGGCGCTCGCAGCCATGTTCGCAAAGGCGCCGATCTACGTTACAACCTTGAACTCTCTCTAGAAGATGCAGTACAGGGAAAGACTGTTCAGATACGCGTGCCCACTACGGTTACCTGTAGTAATTGCGAAGGCAGTGGCGCCAAGCCAGGAACGCAGCCAGAGGAATGCACGACTTGTGGCGGCCTTGGTCAGGTACGTATGCAGCAGGGCTTTTTCTCTGTGCAACAGACTTGCCCGCGATGTCAGGGCATCGGCAAAATAATCAAAGAGCCCTGCCAGGTCTGTCATGGCCGAGGTTTCGTAGAAGAAACCAAGACCCTGTCTGTTAAAGTTCCTGCCGGCGTGGACAACGGCGATCGTATTCGACTGACTGGCGAAGGCCAGGCGGGTGCTCATGGTGGACCTCCTGGCGATCTTTATGTAGAGATGCATGTCAAACCCCATGAGATATTCGAGCGGGATGGCAGGCACTTACATTGCGAAATTCCAATCGGCTTCGTCGATGCGGCGTTGGGTGGCGAACTGGAAGTGCCAACACTGGATGGCAAGGTGAAACTCAAGATTCCACCGGAAACCCAGACCGGCAAGCTGTTCCGGCTGCGTGGAAAAGGGGTTACACCCATTCGCGGTGGTGGTGCTGGTGATTTGTTATGTCGCGTGGTTTTGGAAACACCAGTGAACCTAACTTCAAGACAGAAAGAAATCCTGGAAGAGTTTCAAACTATTGGTAAGGAACAGGGAAGCCGTCAGTCGCCAAGATCAAACACCTGGTTTGATGGCGTTAAACGATTCGTTGATGGTCTAACCAGCTAATCCAAGATTGCTTGTCTAAGACATAGTAAGCAATTTCTGATGCACTTTCGGGTCGAGTCGTGGCCCATATTGAGATACCACTGTTGCCGAAGCGACGCTGGCCAAAGTGCCAGCGTCGGCGAAGTTCATTCCATTGGTAATGCCATAGAGGAAGGCGCCTGAGTACATGTCACCGGCACCATTGGTGTCGACTACGGGAACTCTGCGCGGGGCGATCCTGATCGTTTCTTTCCCATCGAATAACAAAGAGCCTTTATCGCCCAGGGTTAGAGCGAACTTTTTGGCTTTTGTCTTAAGTGCCGCAAACGCCTCTTCCTGAGTATCTTTTCCTGACCAGAGCTGCGCCTCCCGCAAATTGCAGAACAGGAGATCTACGCCTTCGCCCAGTACTTCGTTCACCTCGGGTAGGAAATACTCGAGCATAGAAGGGTCAGAAAATGTCATTGCCGTTGTTATGCCATTTTGCTTTGCAAATTCTTTCATTTCCAAAATCGCGGCCTTCGCGGTTGGTGATGTTGCGAGGTAACCTTCCAAATAGATTATTTCCGATTCGGCAGCTGCCTCGAAATCCATTTCACTGATTGAAATATCATCGGAAACGCCAAGCGATGTATGCATAGTTCTTTCTGCATCTGAGGTGACCATGACGATACAGCTACCACTTACTCCATCAACTCTCTGACTGTTGCGGTTGGTTTGAATATTGTGATGTCCAAGTTGCTCAATAAAATAATCACCGGCTTCATCGTTTGCTAAGCGGCAAGAGTAGAACGCCTTGCCACCGAACTGACTCACGGCATACAGAGTGTTCGCAGCCGAACCTCCACCAGCACGAGTTTTTATACCGTAACGCTCAATAAGATTATCCAGTATTGCATTATGTTCTTCACGATCACCTAAGGTAGTAATTCCTTTCTCAAGCCCAATTTCTTCGAGGAAAGATTCTTCCACTTCGAATTCTTTGTCGACCAGGGCATTACCTATGCCGTACACATCAAATCTTGCCATTTCCTAATTCCGATAGTCTCTGAGTTAACTTGAGCTGAGCGCGCTAAAAGCTTTCTCGGCCGCATCGAGTGTGAGTTGAATTTCTGCATCACCATGGGCGCTGGAAACAAAGCCTGCTTCATAGGCTGACGGTGCGAGGTAGACGCCGTTATCTAACATGTGATGAAAATAGGATTGGAAGTGTTCCATATTGCACTGCATGACCTGATCAAAGCGGCTTACTTGTTCTTCTTCGCTAAAGAAGCAGCCAAACATGCCTCCTACCTGATTGGTCGCAAACGGGATTCCTGCAGCGTCAGCTCTTTCCTTAAGCCCCTGTAACAAATGCTCAGTGCGAGAGCTTAGTTCGTCGTAAAAGCCAGGTTCGGAAATTGCATCCAGCATGGCAAGACCTGCGGCTACTGCCAACGGGCTGCCCGACAGCGTGCCGGCTTGATACACCGCGCCTGAGGGCGCGATGCAATCCATGATTTCTCCCTTACCGCCAAATGCACCCACCGGAAGCCCGCCACCAATTACTTTGCCCAGGGTGGTTAAGTCTGGAGTTACTCCATAGACACTTTGCGCACCACCTAATGCAACCCGAAAGCCAGTCATCACTTCATCGAAGATAAGAACACTGCCGTTGTCAGTACAGACTTGACGCAGTGTTTGTAGAAACTCCGGGTCAGGTGGCACGCAGTTCATATTTCCAGCGATCGGCTCCACGATAACGCAGGCAATATCGTTTCCATGTTGTGTGAAAAATTCTTGCACCGCAGCGCTATCATTGAAGCTTAGTACATGGGTGAGATCTGTGTAGGCTTTGGGAACGCCCAGCGAGTCGGGCTCACCCAAAGTAAGAGCTCCAGAACCTGCTTTTACCAACAGGCCATCTACATGACCGTGATAACAACCTTCAAACTTGACCACCAGGTCCCGACCAGTATAACCACGAGCGAGGCGGATGGCGCTCATAGTGGCTTCGGTGCCTGAAGTAACCAGGCGCACTTTCTCCACCGAAGGCACTAATTCGCAAATGCGTTTCGCAATTTCTATCTCCGCTTCTGTGGAAGCACCGTAGCCCAGGCCGCGTTCAAGTTGGTCGGTAAGTGCAGCAATGACTCGCTCGTGACAATGACCCAAAATAAGTGGTCCCCAAGCTCCGACATAGTCAACATAACGGTTGCCGTCACTGTCGATCAGGAAGGCTCCTTCGCCTGCTTGAAAGAATAGGGGGTTTCCACCAACTCCTTTAAAGGCCCGTACCGGTGAGTTAACTCCGCCTGGGATGTATTGGAGCGCCAGGTCGTACAGTTTTTTTGAGTGATCTCGATTGATAGACATAGTGTTCCTGTAGTGTCTGTAAGCTCTCTATCTCTCAGTTATCAAAGAGAGAAGCAAGTGCTCTCGCATTTTCGTGTACAGCGCCTGTGCCGAATAGACCGTGAATAACCGCCAGCATGTCGGCTCCTGCACTAATGAGAGAGGCGCCATTTTCGGCGTTGATACCGCCGATAGCAACTATCGGTGTATTGAGTTCTGATTTCGCTTCCCTGAGTAGTGAGATTGGAGCAGGTGAGGCTTCGGGTTTGGTCTGGGAGGGGAAGAACCTTCCAAATGCGACATAATCAGCCCCTTCTGCTTCAGCTTCTTTGGCTCTGATAAGTGAATCGTGACAAGTGATGCCGATTATGGCTTTCAGTCCGAGCAATTCCCGTGCTGTCGAAAGACTGCTGTCTGTTTTACCGAGATGCACACCAGCCCCTCCAATTTTTTGGCAGAGCTCGACATCATCATTGATTAGCAGGGGCACCCCGGCATCTTGGCAGCGTTCCAGCAATGCAGAAGCTCTATCTTCTTTCTCCCTGGAGTCCAGAACCTTACTGCGAAACTGAAAAAGGGTCACACCACCATCCAGGGCTGACTGTGCCCGATCCAGAAATTCTTGTAGTGGGAGTGGCGAATCGTCTGTGATGGCGTAGATGCCCCGCCAACTGAAACCGCTTTTTTCAACTGCCATGATTGCTACAGTTTCTGCTTGTTCCAGTAACTGCGGTTTGGCACATGCTGACCGAAACCGATTCGATAACCGTGGCTTAAGGATTCCCAAGTGAAGCGTTGTGCGTTTTGTATAGCTTCTCGAATATCAACTTTATGGGCCAGATAACCGGCGATCGCAGCTGCCAGTGTGCAACCCGAGCCATGATAGTTGTCTTCGAGGCGCGGCCAGTTAAACAGAATGGCCTCCTGGTGCATTGAATAGAAACGATTAACCACACCGGGCGTTTGTGCATGAGTGCCAGTGAGTAAGATATTTTGACAGCCCAATTCAAGTAACTCATTGGCACAGGCATCAAGATTGTCGGATGTTGGTGCCAGCTTCATTATTTCATCCGTATTTGGAGTGAGCACTGTGGTAAGTGGCAGCAACAAGTTTTTGATTGCGTCTTCTAATTCACTACCGGCAAATTCAAAGCCACCACCTGCTACAAAGATAGGATCCAACACCACCGGTATCGAAGAATAGTCCTTTAGCAAAGTGTGAATGACTTCCACCGACTCTACGCTGCTTAGTAAACCTATCTTGAAACAGAGAATTGGCATGTCTTCCAAAACCGCTCGGGATTGTTGAATAAGTGTTGTTGCATCAGTAGCAGAGAAGCTAATGGCATTCTGAGTATTTTGGACGGTGAGAGCGGTTACCACCGGTGCACAATGGCAACCAATGCTAAACAAAGTTTCGATATCGGCCTGGATACCCGCACCACCGGTTGAATCTAATCCGGAGAAGCACATCACAGTTGGTTTGGGGGAATGCATTAAGCCTTGGATCGCCTGACTAGTTCACAAAGTTGGTTTCACTACGATGAGCAAAATAATGCCGATCAGTAGGAACACAGGTAACTCATTAAACACACGGAAAAACACATGACTGCGAAGGTTGCTACCCTCGCGTAGCTTTTTCATATGCCACCAACAATAGAAGTGATACACAAGTACCAGTGCAACCAGCGCCAGTTTGACATGCATCCACCACCAGGCCATGAAATAGGCCCAATTGCCTAACAGTAACCAACCACCCAGTACCACGGTAGCGATCGCAGAAGGCGTTGTGATTCCCCAAAACAGTTTGCGCTCCATGATCACGAAGCGATCTTTGCTGATCTGATCTTCCGCCATGGCGTGATAAACGAACAGTCTTGGCAGATAAAAGATGCCGCTGAACCAACAGACGACAGCGATGATGTGAAAAGCTTTAACCCAGAGCATGGTGAAGTGAGGATTGGCTGCTAATGACTGCGATAAAAAGGACCGCCATTATAGCCAATGGGAGGCTGCTGGGAAGTGTTCCGGGTTTCATTGGATGCGTTTAAGCCGCTGATTTTATTGCTGAAAAACACAGAATCCATTGCAATCTGAAAAGTGCTGTGTATGATTCATCTCCCATTCGTTGCTCAGGTACTAATATTCAAAGGGCAGCGGCCAGGAGCCATTGTGATTAAAGTAGGGATTGTCGGAGCCACCGGCTATACAGGCGTAGAGCTATTACGCCTGCTGTCGCCCAGGGATGATGTTGAGATCGCAGTGATCACGTCTCGCGAACTGCAGGGCCGTGCGGTCTCAGAGCATTTCACCAATCTACGGGGTCACCTGAACCTTAGCTTTAGTGATCCGGGCGATGCTGCCCTGCAATCTTGTGATGTGGTGTTCTACGCCACACCTCACGGCGTCGCAATGCACAGCGTTGCCACACTTCTGGACGCCGGTGTACGGGTAATCGATCTATCTGCTGACTTCCGCATCAAGGACAGAGCGTTGTGGGAGAGTTGGTACAAGACTGAACATGTCAGCCCTGAACTAATCGATGAGGCTGTTTACGGACTCCCTGAAGTGAATCGGGAATCTATAAAAGAAGCAAGATTAATCGCGGTCCCTGGCTGCTATCCCACTGCCGTTCAACTGGGCTTTTTGCCCCTGTTGGAAAACGACCTGGTTGAGACTAATCGACTCATCGCCGATGCCAAGTCCGGTGTGAGCGGCGCTGGTCGTAAAGCTGTTGAAGACTATCTGTTATGTGAAGCATCGGAATCCATCAAGGCCTATGGGTTGAGCGGTCACCGACACCACCCCGAAATCAGTCAGGGTCTCAATCAAGCGGCAAATTCTCCTGTCCAATTGACCTTTATTCCTCACCTAACCCCCATGGTGCGGGGCATCCTGGCGACCCTCTATGCACCGGTCAAAACTGGTACTTCGGTCACGGCAGAGGTATTGCAATCAATTTTTGAAGCCCGGTATGCTAATGAGCCCTTTGTGGACGTGCTGCCGCAGGGTGATTCCCCGGCGACACGATCAGTAAAAGGGTCAAATAAGTGTGCTATATCAGTCACTTATTCGAGCGAGACCGAGACAGTGGTGATCCTGGCAGCGGAAGACAACCTGGTAAAAGGGGCTTCTGGTCAGGCTGTCCAGAATCTCAACATTATGTTCGGCATGGACGAATTAGCAGGCCTGCAGGGGATAGCGCTGCTTCCCTAGTTGGAGTAAGCGGATCAGGCCGGATCTAGGTGGAGAGTTCTGAATGCCAAATGTTGTAAAAGGCAGTAAGCAAGAGCGTATGGTGGTCGTTCCCTATCGACCTCGCCAACGCTTCCTCTTTACCGCGGTCGTTCTGGCCGGTGTCCTGATCAGTGCTCTGGGCGGCTGGGCCTATGGATACTATAAAACACTTGTTTCCCAAGAGACCATCCAGGCAGATCGAGCTCAGTTAGTTGCAGAATTGGAGTCGGCTCAGATAGACAACGCGGATTTGCGCCGGCAGATTGCCATTCTTGATCGCGCAAGTGTTGTGGATCAGCGTGCTAATGAAGAAGTGCAGACGACAATTCGCACACTCCGAGAACGGGTCGCGCAATTAGAACAAGATATTGTTTACTATCGGCAGGTAGTTTCTGAGGAAACAGTCGATACAGGTCTGATCGTTGGAGCGCTGGACATAGGCGCAACCATGGAACCAGACCGCTACAGCTACAAATTGGTTATGCGACAAGAAGATGCTGATGGCGATACGTTTCTGACTGGACATGTAAACATAAATCTAGTCGGTGTGCAGAACGATGAGCAAGTGATTTATCCTCTACGAGAGATTTCCGAGGATCAAGATCAGCTGGATATAAGATTACGCTTCAAGTACTTTCAAAACATAGAGGGAGAACTGGCACTTCCTGAAGGTTTTGAACCTGACCGTATACAGATCGCCGCCATCTCTTTGGAGCCGGTGGAGAAAACTGTTAACCAAGACTTTAGTTGGGTTGTTCAAGGCGAATAGCCAGAGATATAGCAAAGGATTTAGCCAATGTTTGGTGCAAAAGACAACAGTCAATCATCATCTGATGCTCACACATTAGTATCCAAGACTACGGAGATTGTTGGCGACATCCATTTCAGCGGAGAGCTGATAATCGAGGGTCGGGTCAAAGGCAACATCTATGCTGAAGACGATTCCAAGGCGTTGATTCGGGTTGCAGAAAAAGGCGCTGTTGAGGGTGAGATCTGTGTGCCTTCGGCGATTATCAATGGCCTGGTGCAGGGTGACGTTCGTTCCGCCACCCACATAGAATTGGCTGCTAAAGCTGTGGTGGTAGGCAATGTCTATTACAGCCTGATTGAAATGGTCATGGGCTCAGAAGTGAATGGCAATCTCATGCACATCGGCTCTAGTCATGTGGACAGCAAACGCTTGAGCAGTGATAAGCAAAAATTACCTTTCGATCAGAAGTCCCTGAAGCAGGACTAGACCGAGAGACCTCTCAGGCCTTGATTCAGATAATCGTTAGCAAGGCTTATATCCCCTTGCTGGTAGTAACACAAGAACAAAGCAAGAGACCTGAGATTACCTTCTGGTAGCATACTTAGTTCTCGTATTGTTTCTGGCAACTTTTCAAGGGCGTTAGTTCTTACCTGCTGCACAGCAGCAATCAGCGCAGCAGAGCTCCGGACTTGCAGGTCATTGCTTGCGTTGGCGACAAGTAAGGATTGCCCCACGTCTTGCTCACTCTCGTCCAAATAGTGAATTGCCAACAACAGATTATGCACTGGTGAATGTGTAGATTCCTCTTGCAGACAATCGATAGTCGATTGAGAAAACCCCACAAATACGCTCACTTCCCCTTCAACGCATTGAGTATTTACTGATAGCGTGTCGATGAGTTGTTGCAGTACATAGGTTTGAACACCTTCGTGCAATACGAAATAAGCGACCGGGTTATCCGCATTCTGACGGATTGCACTGGTTGCCAGGGTGATATCGTCTTTCCAAACCTGGGCGTAGTTATGGCTAATAAATCCATACAACGACAGCACTGCTGCTGAGGTGCTGATTTTGAGGAAGCGGCTGAAGCGTTTGTCCTTGGCCAGTAAGTCAAAGAGATATGCCAACACAATGACTGTTCCGACGAAAGGCACATAAGTGTATCGGTCTGCCACAAATTGCGCACCGACCTTAAGGACGCCGATGACAGGCAGCATGGCAATGACATACCACCACCAGGCGACAAACAATTGCGGGAATTTCTGCAACCACCGAATCGAAGCTGCTGATACAGCGAGCAGGCCCAACAGGCATAGCCAGAAATAAGGCCCTATCTGGTATGGTGGCAGAGGGTAGAAGAAAGACAGGTTAGCGGGATACAGAAACTGCTTGATGTATTCCACATAGGCCAGCGTGGTTATGAATAGTTGTCCGCTTAACCCGATGTTTGTGGTGAGAGTCAGTGCGTAGGATTGGGCAAGAATTGTTAGCAAGCAGGTCACTGCGGACAAAAGAACGAACGGAGATTTTTCCAGCACGTAGTGTTTTAGTTGTTCTATATCGCGGAAATTTGGCCAACGATTTAAGGGCCAGCAGTCCAGAAGAATTATCAAGGCCGGAAACGAAACCGCCATCGGCTTGGCCATCAGCGCGCATGAAAACGCGATGATTGAACCGACGTAGTGCTTCGCCGAATTGTTCTGCTTGTAGGTAACGTATGAGTGCGTGGCGAACATCAAAAAGAAAAAGCTGAGCACTTCTTTTCGTTGTGAGATCCAGGCCACAGGTTCAACGTGCAGAGGATGAATAGCGAATACCAGTGTTGCAACTAACGCAGCCGGTATCCCAAAGAACCTGATTAACAACAGAAACAACAGAATGCAGTTGCCTGTGTGCAGTAGCAGGTTAGTCAGGTGCATCTGAGTAGCTGAAACACCAGATAGCTCCACATCAAGCATGTAGGACAACCAGGTGAGAGGATGCCAGTTATCGATTGCAAAGGTCTGAAAAGCCCACAAGGTATTTTCTAGACTCAAGCCATCCCTTACCCTCTCGTTGGCGTAAACGTATACATCGTCATCCCAGTGGGTGAAATTGCCATCCAGCACCGGAGAAAAACAAACCAGAATAGTGGTAGCAACGAGGAATATGGAGGCTAAAAGCGTGCGAGAGTGATGCATGACCCAGGTATCGGCTACGCAGCAAGCAAGCTGAGATGGTAGCAAGCAATCAGGCTCCTGACAGCCAGGCTAGGATTATAGAGGTGGGGTGTCCTCACCCAAAATCTGGGTTATAATACCTGAGTAAATTCCTAAGTTATTTGCCGCAATGTATTGGAAATGCACGATGCGGCCCAATATCTAGTATTGAGATTCTTCCGTTTGTTTAAGGAACTGTAGTAAGGAAAAATCCCCTATGTCAGTTGTTCAGACAGCAGAACCGGTCATCATGACATTCACCGACAATGCCGCCAACAAGGTGCACAACCTGATCGCGGAGGAAGGGAACGACAAGCTCAAGCTGCGGGTATTCGTAACCGGCGGCGGCTGTTCCGGATTTCAGTATGGTTTTTCTTTCGACGAAGATGTGAAGGAAGACGATACGGTAATTAAAAACAAAGGGGCTGAGTTAATCGTTGATCCGCTCAGCTACCAGTACCTGGTTGGTGCCAGGATCGATTACATGGAAGGCCTGGAAGGTTCGCGTTTCGTTGTCGATAATCCCATGGCGACCACGACCTGTGGTTGCGGCGCATCCTTTACAATCTAAGCACTCGACTAGGCCCGATATATTCCACCTAATGGAATGGGAGCGGCAGCTCCAGTGAAGGGCCCGGTATCCACAAGATTCCCTTCAATTGTCTGCTTGGCCATCCAGGCAAAGGCGATGGCTTCCACCCAATCCGGATCAATTCCCAGCTCGGTGGTAGGCGCTACCTTAGTGGGCGTCAATAAAGATTCCAGCGAGGACATAAGCACTCTGTTGTGAGCACCACCACCGCAGACGAAGAGTTCTTCGGCGTTATAGCGCTTCAATTCCTGTGAAATGCTGTGCGCCGTGAATGCGAGCAAAGTCGCTTGCACATCTTCTGCTGAGATTTCGGCCACAGTGCCAAGCTTCTGTTCTAACCAGGTTCCATTGAACAACTCGCGCCCGGTGCTTTTTGGCGCCGCTTTTGAAAAATAACTTTCACTGAGCAACTGATTGAGCAAAGTTTGATTAGGTTTTCCTTGCGCTGCCCACTCGCCATCCCGGTCAAAAGGCTTTGCCAGATGTTTATCTATCCAATAGTCCATCAACACATTGCCTGGTCCCGTGTCATAGGCCAGACAGTCGCCATTCACTGGTAGTACAGTGATGTTGCTGATGCCGCCGATATTTACCACCGCCCTTACAAAAGAGTCTGATCGAAACACGGCGCGATGTAACAAAGGTGCCAGCGGAGCGCCTTGGCCGCCCGCTGCCAGGTCCCGGCCACGTAGGTCGGCAACGGTAGTTATGCCGGTATGTTGAGCGATAGTGTTTGGGTCGCCCAACTGTAAAGTGAAGGGAAATCTACTTTCTGGTTCGTGCCAAACAGTCTGGCCGTGGCTACCAACGGCGGCAATGTCCTGTGGCGAGAGGTTGGCGCTACTTAATAAGGCATTGGCTGCTTTGGCAAATTCTCTGCCGAGAGCAATGTTGGTTTCTCCCAAGTTGCGCAGTGAAATATTTTCTCCCTGGCAGAGGCGTAAGACCTGAGCGCGCAGGTCGTCCGGCAATGGAGATGTCATAGCGGCGAGGAGTTGTGGCCGGAAGTCTTTGAGATCAACCACAACACAATCGACACCATCGACACTGGTGCCGGATATCAGCCCAATGTAGAGGTGAGATGTCGGCATGGGGTTAATGACTCTCTGAATTAGTCAGAGGGTCCTCAATCTGCGCTTGGCTGATTTATAGTCAGATACAAGGAATTGTTCAAGTTGCTGAACTGCTCGAGCAGGCCAGCAGTTCGGCTACGAAAGCTATCCATCTCGGCACTGTCGATGGACTTGGCCTTGGGGAGTTTGTCATGTATGGTGCGTGGATTCTGGTGAGTGCCGCCCATTAAGAACTCATAATGCAGGTGTGGGCCGGTTGCACCACCAGTAGCACCGACGTAACCAATGACTTGACCCTGACGAACTCGCTCGCCTTTTTTCACCGCGTAGCGCGACAGATGGGCATACTTGGTTTCGAATCCACCGGAATGCTTGAGCACGATGAGATTGCCAAATGATCCATTGCGAGCAGCCCAGGTGACCCGCCCATCACTGGTTGCTCTTACTGGTGTGCCAGTTGGCGCGGCGTAGTCAGTGCCTTTGTGGGCGCGAATAGTGTTGAGGATAGGATGACGGCGTCGGGGATTGAAGTTGGAACTGATACGAAAAACATCAAGCGGATTGCGCAGAAAGGCCTTACGCATACTCTCCCCTTCAGGTGAGTAGTAACCCACTTCACCTTCTTCATCTATATAGCGCACCGCTGTATAGGTTGTTCCCTGGTTGACGTATTGTGTTGCTAGAATTTCACCAGTGCCGATGAATTCACCATCCAGATACTTTTCTTCATAAAGAATGCTGAACTGGTCACCCTGACGAGGGTCGAGAATAAAATCGATAACACCACCAAAGATGTTTGCCATTTCCATGATGTGTACAGCGGGAATCTGTTCCTGTTGACCGGCCATGAATAGGCTGTCGGCAATCGTGCCCACTTTGAAGGACTGACGGAGTTGAGCTTCTTTAAGAATAGCCTCAGCCTGGTAACCATTGTCTCCGCGGGTAAACAGGATTCCTTCCAATGGACTTTTCAGGATGCGCAGCTGTTCCAGTTCACCTTGCTCAGGGATTTTGAAGTCTAACTGGTAGCCAGGGTAAATGCGGTCGAGGATCTTTGCTTCATCACTGCTGTTTAATAGTTGAAACATGTCCTGATCTGACAGCCCAACTTTCTGAAATATCGTTGAGATACTGTCGCCGCTTTGGACTTTGATGTTTTGCCATACGATTTCATCAACAAATTCAGTGACGGGTTCTTCTTCCTCAACGACGAAATCCGAGAGATTGAAGGCAGTGGTAGCTTCCTCCTCTGTTGCAGAAGAAAGTTCGACAGGAATCGCTATGGACTGATTGGGGACAGCTGCCCCCTTATCGTTGTCGGGAATTAATAACAGAACGACGAGGGCCACAGCCAATCCGATTGCCGTGTAAAAATGTTCGCGCGGGAAAAGTTGCGAATATCGCTGAGCGTACTGCTTGATGATTTCGATGATGTCCATGACTACTATACAACGATGCCTTCCATCGGCACTCACTTGCGGTGAGAGCGCCGGATTATAGCAATCGCTTCCTTGTTTCCCAGCCGAATTTGCCCGAATTTCAGTCCTTTGGTGTAAAATCTGCGCCCTTTATCGCATTTCCCGAGCGCAGTTTCTCTTGCTTGGGTCGGCAAATTACAAAAATTACTTAGGATTCAATGCCCTTATGGCAGTTCCATCTTTGGACATTATTGAAGATTTGGAGTCACGAGACTTGCTGGTGCAACTGGCGGGCGGTGATGAGTTACGCGGGCATCTCAATAGTGCCCCACGCACCATTTACTGTGGTTTTGACCCTACGGCCGAGAGTCTGCATGTGGGCAGCATGGTGCCTTTATTGGTGCTGAAGCGCTATCAGATGGCCGGACACAAGCCGATCGCCCTGGTAGGGGGCGCAACAGGATTAATCGGTGACCCCAGTTTCAAAGACAACGAGCGTAGTCTCAACTCCCAGGATGTAGTGGAAGAATGGGTTGAACGATTGAAGCCGCAACTCAGTCAGTTCCTTGATTTCGATTGCGGCGAAAATTCGGCAGTACTGGCCAATAACCTGGATTGGACGCAGGACTACAGTGTGCTTGGTTTTCTGCGTGACGTGGGCAA
This sequence comes from Pseudomonadales bacterium, assembly GCA_028281635.1. Classification (GTDB taxonomy): domain Bacteria; phylum Pseudomonadota; class Gammaproteobacteria; order Pseudomonadales; family Pseudohongiellaceae; genus UBA9145. The sequence continues at coordinate 18,448 of JANQJM010000144.1, forward strand.
GCACTTTTCCGTTAATGCCATGATTCAGAAGGAATCGGTAAAGCAGCGTATCGAGCGGGAGGGAGAAGGCATTTCCTTTACCGAATTCAGCTATATGCTGCTGCAGTCATTTGACTTCTCTGAGCTCTATAAGCGCTACAACTGTACTGTGCAGATTGGTGGCAGTGACCAGTGGGGCAATATCACTGGCGGCATCGACCTAACCCGCCGCCTGCACCAGGCCCAGGTCTACGGGGCGACCACGCCGCTGGTTACCAAGGCGGATGGCAGCAAATTCGGCAAAACAGAGTCCGGCACCATCTGGATTTCGCCCCATATGACGTCGCCTTACGCCTTCTATCAATTCTGGCTTAACGTGGCAGATGCGGATGTCTACAACTACCTGCGCTTCTTTACCTTTATCTCGCCGCGAGACATTGAGGAAATCGAACGCAGCGACCAGGAAGCCCAGGGTCGCCCGGAGGCACAGGGCATTCTGGCAGCAGAGGTCACTGAACTTGTGCATGGCGAGGCAGGTGTTGATGCGGCCAAACGCATCAGCAGTGCGCTGTTTTCTGGCGATATCGCTTCATTATCTGCTGAGGATCTGCAGCAACTGGAGCTGGACGGCTTGCCCTGTACTCACAAAAGTGGCGGGAACCCAGGCATCGTAGAAGCTTTAGTAGAGACTGAATTGGCCAAATCCAACAAGATGGCCCGGGAATTCATTGGCAACAATGCTGTGGCAGTGAATGGGCAGGTGGTCAGCGACGTGGAAGCGACCCTTTCAGGGGCGCAGGCACTGCATGGAAAGTACTTCATTCTCAAGCGCGGGAAGAAGTTGTTCCATTTACTGAAAATTGACTGATTTTTGCACAGAGAAACCCACTAATTTCGTGAGTTTTTGCTTAGTTTCATTACTGTAAAAAAATCTCTGAAAATCCCTTGCCATGGGACTTTAAGCGCGTATAATGCGCGTCCTCTCTGTCGATGGGCAGGGGGATTTTTTGGCTCTTTAAAAAGTAAATCAAGTAATAGAAGTGGGTGCTTGCTGTTGTGGTGATGGGATCTAAGCAATTAGGTCCAGGCCTCCAACATTAAGTTGGAAGCTCTAGGATCACTCAAGGTAAGCAACTGCGTTAATTTATTTATTAAGCTTATGTCTATTTCCACTCCCACAAGGAGAGGAGACAGATACCAGCAGTAGTTTGTTAATTTTGAGCACATTTTCAGTGGTCGTTTTCTTTGTTAGGTGTGGGTAACCACGTAGTACTGACAGTAGTAAGAAGGTGGCCACTTTTAAGATTGAACTGAAGAGTTTGATCATGGCTCAGATTGAACGCTGGCGGCAGGCTTAAGACATGCAAGTCGAGCGGAAACGATGGGAGCTTGCTCCCAGGCGTCGAGCGGCGGACGGGTGAGTAACGCGTAGGAATCTGCCCAGTAGAGGGGGATAGCCCGGGGAAACTCGGATTAATACCGCATACGCCCTACGGGGGAAAGCAGGGGATCTTCGGACCTTGCGCTATTGGATGAGCCTGCGTGAGATTAGCTTGTTGGTGGGGTAATGGCCTACCAAGGCGACGATCTCTAGCTGGTCTGAGA
>JANQJM010000149.1 GCA_028281635.1 Pseudomonadales bacterium
CTACACCAAGGATCCAGAGTTCTATGCATTTACTCGTAGCCTTAATGCCTATCGAGAAACTTTCAGCAGTAAGAATGATGTGCTGTTGTTGGATCCAGACAGCGATTATTTCAAATACCTGAAAAATGGTATTGCCGAACCGAACTAGTCAATAGTAGGTTCCTCGATTGACAGAGAACAATGTGGCATGACCTAGCCGTAGCCTTTTGCCTGATGCTGGTAATCGAGGGACTTATCCCATTTATCAGCCCTGGCCGATGGCGCAAGCTGGTTTTAATGTTGGAAGAGATCGATGACCGCACCATGCGAGCGATTGGGCTCGCCAGCATGTTAACCGGAACCGCACTGCTAGTTATCATCAATTAAAGGAAACACGAGCGGAATTGTTATGACTTCTGCGAAAAGGTGGATATTGCCTGATGGAGTGGAAGAGATCTTGCCGGATGAGGCCCGCAAGCTGGAATCATTACGGCGGGAGATTCTGGACCTTTATCAATGTTGGGGTTATGAGCTGGTAATTCCTCCACTGATAGAATTTCTTGATTCTCTGCTGGTAGGTTCTTCCCATGATCTCGATCTCCATACTTTCAAGATTACCGATCAGTTGAGTGGCAGAATGATGGGCATAAGAGCTGACATTACGCCGCAGGCAGCGCGTATCGATGCTCACTGTCTGAATCGGGAAGGCGTAGTGCGGCTATGCTATGCGGATAATGTGTTGCACACGCGGCCACGGGGCTTGATGACTTCCCGGGTACCTATTCGAGTGGGTGCCGAGCTTTATGGAGAGGCGGGGGTCGCTAGCGATATAGAACTGATTTGTCTCATGGTAGAGATGCTGCAGATTGCAGACATTGGCGAACTGTTTCTGGTACTTGGACATGTGGGTATTTTTCGTACCCTGGTACAAGAGGCCAGTCTGGATGAAAACACAGAACGAATCTTGTTTGAGGCAGTTCAGCGCAAAGCTTATGCTGAGATCGACGAGATATTGGATGCTTCTGGCGGAAAGTCCGGGGTGAACAAGGGCCCGTGTGAATTGCTGCAGAAGCTGGTACGGCTCAGCGGCGACCAATCAGTTCTGGAGGAGGCCGGTAAGGTATTCAAGAAGGCACCCGCTAATGTCAAGGCGGCGTTACAGGAACTGGTCGATATTGCAGACGGTGTCAGAGAACGCCTGCCCACTGCAGAGCTTTGCTTTGATCTCTGCGAGTTGCGGGGATACGCCTACCACACCGGCATCGTGTTCGGAGCCTACTCACCGAATTATGGTAGACCAGTGGCAAAAGGTGGTCGTTACGATTCCATAGGAGAAGTGTTTGGGAGATCGCGTCCCGCTTCAGGATTCGACAGCGATTTAAAGACATTGGCAAAGTTGACCAATCGCCAGTTTAGACAGCAGCCGGGAATTCTCACACCCAATGTGGTTGATGAGGAACTGCAGGTGATGGAAAAAGAGCTGCGCGCTTCAGGTGAGACGGTAGTTAGAAACTTGACCGGGAAACAGTTGAAAGCCGCTGAGATAGCCGAATTGAATTGTGACCGTGAGCTTGTCAGCGCAGACGGCACATGGAAAGTAGTAAAGTTATAAGGAGCGAAAAGACAAGCATGTCCAAGTCGGTAGTGGTGCTGGGTACCCAATGGGGCGATGAAGGTAAAGGCAAGATTGTGGACTTGCTGACGGATCAGGTCTCACTGGTGGTACGCTTTCAGGGAGGTCATAACGCTGGCCATACCTTGGTCATCAACGGCGAGAAAACGATTCTGCACCTGATTCCGTCGGGTGTGCTCCGAGAGAATGTACGTTGCCTGATTGGTAACGGTGTCGTGGTGAGCCTTGAGGCGTTACTGAAAGAGATCGGGGAATTGGAAGAGCGATCAATTCCGGTACGAGAACGCTTGTCAATCAGTGGGGCCTGCCCACTGATACTTCCTAGTCATATTGCGCTTGATCAGGCAAGAGAGACCAGTAAAGGCAGTAACAAGATTGGTACAACGGGTCGGGGCATTGGGCCTGCATACGAGGACAAAGCAGGGCGACGAGGAATCCGGTTGGCCGAAGCACTTAATGAACAGAAGTTCGCGGATAAACTGCGTGAATTACTGGATTACCACAATTTTCTGTTGAGTCGATACTATGAGGTGTCGGAGGTTGATTTTCAGCAGACCTATGACGATTGTTTGAGTCAGGTCGAACAAGTAAGACCAATGGTGACCGATACCATTGAAATGTTACATGGAGCTCGCAAAGCAGGGGAGAACATACTGTTCGAAGGTGCGCAGGGCTCATTACTCGATATTGACCACGGCACTTATCCTTTCGTGACATCTTCCAATACCACAGCTGGTGGCACGGCTACCGGCAGTGGCTATGGACCGCTGTATCTGGATTACGTACTAGGAATCACCAAGGCCTACACGACAAGAGTTGGATCCGGTCCATTTCCGACTGAGTTGTTCGATGCAGTGGGTGCACACCTGGCTTCAGTCGGTCACGAGAAAGGTGCCACCACTGGCAGGGACAGACGGTGTGGTTGGTTTGATGCGG
>JANQJM010000195.1 GCA_028281635.1 Pseudomonadales bacterium
ATAAAGACTTCGACGTTCGACAATCCAGGCAATGGCCCATTGTCACCATAAGCCTCTATTGCCACATAGAAAGCAGAACCTGCGGGGAGTTCGCCACTAATAGAAAGCTCTGATCCCAGGTCGAGAGAACTTATGGGCTCCTGATCAGGATACGGCGCGTAATACAGGGTATAGCCGGTGGCGCCTGCCACAGCAGTCCATTGAATATTCACCAGGGAACCATCCACCGTGATACTCAATATTGCAGCGTCCTCCGCACTAGTGTCCGCAGAATTATCATCCAATGTGACAAACTGGGCATCGCTCACATGTTCACCGATGAAGTCTGCCAGCGCAGAGACACTCGCGTAAACACCAGGCGCATCAGGATCGCCGCAGGCCGGGCCAGTTTCCGTACCACCGAAGCTCACGATACCAACTTGCACATAGCTATTGCCGTTATTAACCAGCATCGGACCTCCGCTATCACCCTGACAGGTATCAGTTGTGCCACTCTGCTCCACAGCGCCCGCACAGATCATGTTTTCCGTTATGCCAACACCGTAAATGTCTGCGCAATCGGCGAAGGACACGATCTGTTGGTTGGCGACCAGCAGTTCATCAGAAGGATCTACTCCCTGGTTATCCTCACCGACCGCAGTCGTCCCCCAACCCATGATAAGAGCTTCCGTACCGGCAGCTAGCGTTGGCGCCGAGCCGCTTAACAACTGCACTGGCTGCAAGCTCACTGCTGCAGTCAACTCCACCAGGGCAATGTCGAAGTCATCCAGGTTATCGCTGGTTTCAGGATCAGGGTTGTAACTGGGATGAATAACGATTTGTCCAACCTGACCCACCTCTGCATTACTAGCCAATGGATTGGCTGTGTCGGAATTCAGCACAATGATCGAATTGGCGCCTTCTTCCAGATCTATTTGATCACCGCTGTTTACGAAACAATGGGCCGCAGTTAATACCCAGGTCTCTGAGATAAGACTGGCTCCGCAGTATTGCTCTTCGAACGCGTCTGCCAGAAACACCATCCAGGGATAAGTGCTAACTGAACCGGGGCTGCCATTGATGATGGCCGACACATTATCTTCTGGCGCTTGTTGATCAGCCTCTTTAGCCTCTACGACCACAAATCCCGCCAGCAACAAAGGCGTCAGGAGTACTTTTTTAATACTGGTTAGTGTCATACATTACTGCCCAAAGACTATTAAAGAGAGTTTAGCCATTCATCATCAGAATCTTCTGAGATATCCGCAAACAGAGGTGACGACAGATAACGTTCGCCCGTATCTGGCAACATCACAACGAAAGTGCTATCGCCAGGTGCGCTTTCAGCAAGTCTCAAGGCTGCTGCCATGGTGCCACCTGCCGAAATTCCACAAAAGATGCCCTCTTCGCCAGCCAGACGTCGGGCGGTATTGATGGCATCATCATCGCTGACTTGGACGATTTGATCAGCGACAGACTTTTCCAGAACTTCCGGGATGAAGTCAGGAGTCCAACCCTGAATCTTATGGGGATTCCAGTCATTACCTGACAATAAGGCTGCTGCTTCCGGCTCCACCGCAATCACAGTCAGATCGGGGCGCGCCAGTTTTAACACCTGACCTGCCCCAGTCATGGTGCCGCCTGTACCCCAACCGGTCACGAAATAATCCAGATCCTTCCCAGCGAAATCTCTCAGAATCTCAGGTCCTGTAGTATTGCGGTGATAGGCGGGATTAGCCGGATTTTCAAACTGTCGTGCCAGAAACCAGCCGTGCTGCTTGGCCAGCTCTTCTGCACGCCTGACCATACCTGAACCTTTTTCAGCCGCGGGTGTCAGAATTACCTTCGCACCCAGCGCTTTCATGATCTTCCTTCTTTCTATAGAGAAGGTTTCCACCATAGTGGCGACAAAGGGGTAACCCTTGGCGGCACACACCATCGCCAGCGCGATACCAGTATTGCCGGATGTTGCTTCAACTACAGTTTGACCTGGCTTCAACGCTCCGGTTTTCTCCGCATCTTCGATAATGGCAATAGCCAGACGATCCTTAACCGAGGCGAGAGGATTAAAAGCTTCCAGCTTGGCATAGACATGCTGATTACCCGGAGCCAGACGCTGCAATTTGACGATCGGCGTATTGCCGATGGTTTCCAGAATATTGTTGTAAATCATAGTGTCTCCCCATTAGCCATGGAAATTGGCAAGCTCGAACCCAGCGAGCAATCAATCATAGGCAATTTGTGATGAAAGAGAAAATGCAAAACTGGTTCTTAACCAGAGTTTTGGGCTCAGCATAGTTTCGATTGCCGGCAATCGAAAGCGTTCGATGTTTTGCCTAGTCTACGGTCCAGGTATGACCGCTGTGCAACAGTTCTTGCAAGGAAGCGCTTTGCTCTCTGGCGGCGTTCACTTGTGAATGCACATCGGCGATGAAAGAAGCTTTGTCTTCGCGATAGAGCACACCCACAGCAACTGGATAGTCAGGACCAGCCATGGCGGCCAGCAATTGAGCCTGAGCCTTATTCGTCTCATCATGCACAAGCAGACGGTCCTCATTACCAGCGACAGTCACTACCTCGAGTTGCAAAGTTTCTCGATTGAGCACGATGCCTTTTTCCTGTTCTTTACCAAACACGATTGGCCGACCGTGTTCCACTTCCACACGAAAATCCGGAGCGATTTTCTTGTCTTTGACTTGTTCGAACACGCCATCATTGTAGATCGGGCAATTTTGCAAAATTTCGATAAAAGCTGTCCCGGAATGGGCATGACCTTTTGCTACCACCGCTGACAAATGCTTAGCCTCGGTGTCGATGGAGCGGGCAATAAAAGTACCACCAGCCCCCAGCGCGACTGCGCAGGGTGAGAGTGGGAGATCGATTGAGCCTTGCGGAGTGGATGGCGAGCGCGTTCCTTGCTGTGAGGTCGGCGAGTACTGTCCTTTGGTCAGACCATAGATTTCGTTATTGAACAGCAGCACCTGCATATCCACATTGCGGCGCAGGGCATGCAACATGTGGTTACCACCAATACTGAAGCCGTCGCCATCGCCAGTTATCACCCATACATCCAATTCAGGGTTGGCGAGCTTCACACCGGTGGCAATAGCAGGCGCCCTGCCATGAATAGTATGAAAGCCATAGGTGTTCATGTAGTAAGGAAAGCGTGAAGAGCAGCCAATTCCAGATACGAAAACATGATTCTCCCGGGGGCGATCCAGTTCAGGCATCAGTTTCTGGATGGTTTTCAGAATTGCGTAATCACCGCAGCCAGGACACCAACGCACTTCCTGATCGGAAGCGAAATCCTTTAAGGTCAGTTTCGGCAGTGGTTTGTTCACGGGTTGCCCTCCAGCTCATGATACTTCTGGTGGATGGCTGCGAGAATCTCCCCGATCTTGAAGGGTTGGCCTGCAACTTTGTTCAATCCATCAGCATCGATCAAATATTCAGAGCGCACCAGGCGCACGAATTGTCCGGTGTTCATCTCCGGAATCAGCACGGCATCAAACTGACTCAGCAATTCGCCCAAGTTTTTTGGCAGCGGCGACAAATAGCGCACCTGGATGTGTGAAACATCCAAGCCTTCGGCACGCGCCCGTTTGACCGCCTGATGAATGGCTCCAAAGGTCGAGCCCCAGCCAACCACGGCCAGTTTGCCACCCGGATTTCCAAGACAGACTTCCTGCGGCGGAATATCATCGGCAATACCATCGACTTTTGCCTTGCGTAAATCTGTCATCTTTTGATGGTTGGCCGGATCGTAGGAGATATCGCCGGTTTCAAAACTGCGTTCAATACCACCGATTCTATGTTCCATACCCGGCGTACCTGGCTTAGGCCACACACGAGCCAGTGTCCTGTCATCTCTCAGTGACGGCTTAAATCCTTCCGCCTCCTGATGATGTTGCACTGGAAAACTCTCAAAAGAGCCCACATCCGGAATCTGCCAGGGCTCTGCTGCATTTGCCAGATAACCGTCCGACAACAGCATGACCGGTGTCATGTATTTGGTTGCGATTCGTACTGCCTCAATCGCCACCTCGAAACAATCAGTTGAAGTTGACGAAGATATCACTGGCATTGGGGTATCACCATGACGACCAAACAAAGCCATGTTGAGATCTGACTGCTCTGTCTTGGTTGGCAAACCAGTGGAAGGTCCACCGCGTTGAGTATTCACAATGACCAATGGCAACTCGGAAGCAGCCGCCAGTGCCATGCCTTCAGCCTTCAATGCAATGCCTGGTCCTGCACTGGAGGTCACACCCAGTGAACCGGCGAAGGAGGCACCCATAGCGGCGCAGACTGCGGCTATCTCATCTTCGGCCTGGAAGGTATTCACTCGAAACTGCTTTCGATTGGCTAACTCATGTAGCAGATTAGAAGCTGGCGTAATCGGGTAGGAAGCAAACAGTAAGTCAATATCAGCAAGTTCAGCACCTGTGATTAAACCCCAGGCTAACGCAGTCGTACCAGTGATGTTGCGATAGGTGCCAGGTGCAACCTTTGCCTTCGGTACTTTGTAGACATGAATGCCAGCAGGGAGCTCTGCAGTTTCCCCATAAGCATGGCCGGCATTAAGAGCCGCTATATTGGCATCGGCAATTTGCTGTTTGTTGGCAAATTTCTTCTGCAGACTCTCAATAGTCGGGGTGCGATCTCTGTCAAACAGCCACATCACCAGCCCCAGCGTCCACATATTTTTGCAACGCAGCGCATCTTTATGACCGAGACCAAAAGGCTCCACCGCAGTCAGTACTTGTTGAGAGATATCGATGTCCAGAACGCGAAACCCCTGCAAGGAGTCATCTTCCAGGGGATTGGATTGGTATTTTGCCTTGGCCAGGTTTTTTGCTGTGAATGCGCCACTGTCGACGATTATCAGTCCGCCATCAATAAGATTGTGCAAGTTGGTAACCAGAGCCGCCGGGTTCATGGCTACCAACACATCTAGCTCATCACCAGCGGTGGTGACGTCCTCGGCTCCAAAATAGATCTGGAATGCGGAGACGCCGAAAGTGGCGCCAACTGGCGCTCGAATCTCGGCTGGAAAATCAGGAAAGGTAGATAGATCGTTCCCATACAGCGCTGTGGCTTGCGTGAAATTCGAGCCCGTGAGCTGCATGCCATCGCCTGAATCCCCGGCAAAGCGTACCACCACATCCACCACCTCTTTGGCGTCAAGATGGTGTTCGTCGAGTTTTTCTTCTGCTAATTCCATGTCTCAAAAATCCGTGTTTCACAGCTTCACGACAATTGAATTGCATGGCCTAGTTGAGGGTAAGCGGCAATAAAAGAGGCAGGATTCTAGCAGAATAATATCGAGCGGTCTTACTAATTGACTATACCCGGGCAAAAAGTAAGGGTAAAAGTGCGAACAGAGAGAAGGGTTTTATATCTTTATGCGTAGAACGAAGTGTAAGCAGTCAACTTTAGGAGATGAGCATGCACAAACTTACACTTTTATTGGGTCTCGGCGTTTTAAGTATGGCGAGTATAACATTCGCTCAGGACGGCAAAGGTCGTGGGCAACAAGCATTGGAAACATTGGATGCTAATGGTGACGGAGTTGTTGATTTCACCGAGTTTCAGGAAAACGCTCCTGACGTGATCGCACAACTTGATACGGATGGCGACGACAGTATTTCCCTCGATGAATTTCTGGATGGCCGTCCCAGTGGCGAAAGACGCGGCGGTTTTGGTAATCGCAGCGCGGACCTCAGTGATGAAGAACTGGCGGAATTACAAGAGATGATATTGGAACGCGCTACTGAGCGTTTCAATGCCATGGATCTCGATGGCAATGGTTTGGTTTCCAGCCTGGAGATGCATGAAGCCAATTTCCTGCAAATGGATGATGACAATGATGGCGTGTTAAGCGCAGCAGAATTGCGTCGCAGAGGTCCTGGTGGTCGTCGTGGCCCCGGTGGTCGCCATGGTGGACCTGGTCAGGGTTCCGGAGCACAATCTGCAGATAGTTAAGCAAGAGGTAGGGACCCGTTTTCCGGTTTAGACCGGGTCCTGAAAACCGGGCGTGTAATGACCGATGAAGATTTGATGGCAGCAGTTTGCGATGGGGATCAGTCCGCTTACCAGACCCTCGTTCGTCAGCATCTAAATGCAATCAGTCATTACGCGTTTCGGTTACTTGGTAATCGTAAAGACACAGAAGATATAACGCAGGAAGTCTTTCTTAAACTTTGGATCAACGCCGCTAGTTGGGATCCAAAGAAGGCAAAACTGACAACCTGGCTACACCGCATAGCTCATAACCTGTGCATCGATTACCTCAGAAAACATGGCAACACTCAGACTCAAGATGAAATCGAACCTCAACATCAGGAGATTGATGAAGTAATAAACCAAAGTGGCAACTGGGAACAGCAGGAACGAACGGAAAAACTCAATAACGCCATAAACCTGCTCCCGGAAAACCAGCGCAGTGCCTTGATGCTTTGTCACTACGCGGGTTTCTCCAACAAAGAAGCCGCTGCTATCATGAACGTGTCCGTCAAGGCACTGGAATCAAGCATTGCCCGAGCCCGTCGCAATTTAAGAGCAACCCTCGAGCAAGCGGAAACAACGCGAGGAGAAGCCGAAACCATCGGCTAACAGAACCATGACACTTGACGAATTTACCCACATATTGGAAGTCTACGGCTCAGATGCCGAACAATGGCCCGGCGCCCAGCGCGAGGCCTGCTTACACTTCACAAAAGTAAATGCCCAGGCCAAGGCAATGTTAGCGAGCTATCAGCAGCTTGATGCCAACCTGAATGCTATAGCGCCGCCATCATTCCCTGGTCTGGAACAGCGAGTACTCTCTCAGTCGTTACCCTCTAGACAATCCGGCTTTCTGGATTCAATTATTAGCTGGTTATTGCCCGCTACAGATTCCTGGTCCAACTTATGGCGACCGCTTACTGCAGCCTGTCTGCCCCTGGTGTTTGGCATCGTAGTTGGTAACTTTTATAGCTTTGGCATTACCATTGAAGACGATGGCTTTCAATACTGGGACGATGAATTACTCATGTTGTCCTTTAATGAATACAGCGGTGAGCAGTAATGAGCAGGCACAAGTTACTCATCATTAGCTTATTGGTTTCGTTAGGAATAAACCTGTTTCTGGTTGGTGGCATTGCGATGCGCATAAACAACATGCGCGACTTTGCAGGCTCCAGACCATTTCCTCCCAACGTGGGATGGATCATTCGCGACCTGGAAGATTCTCGCCAGCAGGAATTATTGGCAACGCTGGAACCCTTGGGTGAAGAAATTTCTCCCTACCGTCGCGCCATGTTTGAAGCGCAACGCAAAGTGAATCGACTAATGAGCGCATCGGATTATGATGCAGCAGAACTTGAAGCGGCCTTTGCCGAGCTGAGAGAGGCTGCGCTTAATTATTCCACCCTCACTCACGAGCAAACACTACGAGTGCTAAGTCAACTAAGCGAGGAAGAACGGCGTGCAGCAATGGAGTTTGTGCAACGCCGAGGTCCACGGGATGGCCGCGATGGCTTCCGTGGCGGACC
>JANQJM010000001.1 GCA_028281635.1 Pseudomonadales bacterium
GGGCCGCAAACAGTATTCGAACTGGAGCATATGGGTTTACCTTTTTCTCGTACTGAGAACGGGCGCATCTACCAACGACCCTTTGGTGGTCAATCCAAAGACTTTGGTAAAGGCGGGCAGGCGGCTCGTACCTGCGCGGCGGCAGACCGCACTGGTCACGCGTTACTGCATGCGCTCTATCAGGGCAATCTGAAAAACAACACGGTTTTCTTTAACGAGTGGTACGCCACCGATCTGGTGAAAAACCAGGACGGCGCCATCGTTGGGGTCATTGCCATTTGCATTGAGAATGGCGAGACAGTCTTTATCGAGTCCAAAGCAACTGTATTTGCTACCGGTGGAGCGGGCCGTATCTATGCTTCTACTACAAACGCGTTGATCAATACCGGTGACGGTGTGGGTATGGCATTACGTGCCGGGTATCCCATGCAAGATATGGAGATGTGGCAATTCCATCCTACGGGTATTTACGGTGCGGGTACGCTGGTTACCGAAGGCTGCCGCGGTGAAGGTGGTTATCTTATTAACAAGGATGGCGAACGTTTCATGGAGCGTTACGCCCCTAACGCCAAAGACCTGGCGGGGCGCGATGTCGTCGCCCGTTCCATGGTGCTGGAAATTCTGGAAGGCAGGGGCTGTGGCGATAAAGCCGATCACGTAATGCTCAAACTCGACCACCTCGGTGAAGAAGTGTTGAACGCCAAGTTGCCAGGCATTCTTGAATTGTCGCGGACTTTTGCTCACGTCGATCCGGTTAAAGAGCCAATTCCAGTAGTGCCAACCTGTCACTACATGATGGGTGGCATTCCAACCAATGTTCACGGCCAGGCGCTCACCCAAAATAGCGCCGGTGAAGACGAAATCATTCCGGGCCTGTTCGCCGTTGGTGAGGTTGCCTGCGTCTCGGTGCACGGTGCTAATCGACTTGGTGGCAACAGTTTGCTCGACCTGGTGGTATTTGGTCGCGCAGCAGGTAAACACATTGAGCAGATGTTGTCGCAAGGCCTTGAGCAACGGGTAGCCTCAGAAACTGACATCGAGCAAGCAATGCAGCGATTGAATCGCTTAAATGAATCCACTTCCGGTGAGAGCGTGCCGCAGCTGCGTGCAGATTTGCAGGAGATTATGCAGAACCATTTCGGTGTATTCCGTAAGGGCGAGTTCATGCAGGAAGGTATCGAGAAACTGAAAACAATCCGGGAGCGCCTGGACAATCTGCATCTTGAAGACAAGAGCTGTACTTTCAATACAGCGCGAATTGAAGCTCTGGAACTGGAAAATCTATTTGAAGTAGCGGAAGCAACAGCGATTGCTGCCGAAGGTCGTAATGAAAGCCGTGGTGCACACGCAAGAGACGATTTCAGGGAACGTGATGATGAGAATTGGCTTTGCCACTCACTCTACTTCCCGGAGAGCAAGCAGGTCGGTAAGCGCGACGTAAATTTCACGCCCAAGACCGTTGATACATTCGAACCCAAAGTCAGAACTTATTAATTGCAAATCCTCCAGGTCATGGAGTCGCAGTCGATTTAGGTGAAACGTGTTAGTAAGTATTTATCGTTACAACCCAGAAACTGATCAAAAACCTTCGATGCAGGAGTTCAAGGTTGAAGTTCCGGCTGGTAAAGATCTCATGGTGCTGGATGTATTAGCTCTGGTTAAGGAGCAGGATCCTTCTGTTGCTTATCGCAGATCTTGCCGGGAAGGCGTTTGCGGTTCTGATGGCATGAACATGAACGGAACCAATGGCCTGGCTTGTATCACACCGCTTTCGGAAGTGGGTGGGCCAGCCAGTAAGCTTGTACTACGTCCGCTGCCAGGACTACCGGTAATCCGTGATCTTGTCGTAGATATGACTATCTTTTACAAACAATTTGAAAAAGTGAGGCCCTATCTAATCAACGACGAACCGGCGCCGGCCATTGAGCGATTGCAGTCGCCAGAAGACAGGGCGAAACTGGATGGATTGTACGAATGTATTCTCTGCGCTTGCTGCAGTACCAACTGTCCTTCGTTTTGGTGGAATCCTGACAAATTCATTGGCCCAGCGGGGTTGTTGCAGGCGTACAGATTTCTCGCAGATAGCCGGGACACGGCCACTGCCGAGCGCTTAGCAGACTTGGATGATCCCTTTAGCGTATTCCGCTGCCGTGGAATCATGAATTGTGTTGCGGTGTGTCCGAAAGGGCTTAATCCCACGCGTGCAATTGGGCATATTCGCAACATGCTCATTTCTCAAGGAACATAAAGTTCATTGACAACTCGATGATCATGCCTGTTGTAAGCGTTTCGCTCAAAGGCGATTGGTTTGGATTATTGATTACAGGTTACTGCAATGCACGATAGCTTGATGGAAGCAATGTGGAGCACTGGACACCTTTCCGGTGCCAATGCGGAGTACGTAGAAGAACTGTATGAAAAATTTCTATCGAATCCTGATGCTGTTCCTGGTGAATGGAAAGAGTTTTTCGAAAGTCTACCTTCCGCAAACGGCAACGGTGGTCGGGACATTTCCCACGCAGAGATCAGAAAAGACTTCAAAGCCCTGGCCAAGGTTAGTCGCTATGCTCAGGTCTTCAGTAATGAAGACATCGTTGATTCCGAGCATGAGCACAAACAAGTCGATGTCTTGCAATTGATTAGCTCGTACCGGGTGCGCGGTCACCAGAAAGCGCAACTGGATCCCCTAGGTATCATGCACCGAGAGCGAGTTCCTGATCTGGAGCTGGAGTTTCACGAATTGTCACCCATCGACTATTCAACGATTTTTCAGACCGGGTCTCTTTTTATAAGCAAAGAAAAAGCAACGTTACAGGAAATAGTAGATACCCTTGAGAGAATCTATTGCTCTTCGGTCGGTTACGAATTTATGCATATCGTTAACCTTGAAGAGAAGCAGTGGATCCAACAACGTATCGAGAGCAATGATGGACACCCCGTTTTCGAAAATGATGTTAAGAAGCATCTTCTGGAGCGCCTCACTGCAGCCGAAGGTTTAGAGAAGCATCTTGATTCCAAATACCCTGGCACCAAACGCTTCGGCTTGGAAGGGGGCGAAAGTTTGATTCCTGCACTTGACGAATTAGTGCAGAGAGCAGGTCGTTACGGCGCCAAAGAAATTGTGTTGGGTATGGCCCACCGTGGGCGGCTAAACGTGCTGGTCAACATTCTGGGTAAAAACCCCGCGGATCTATTTGACGAATTTGAAGGCAAGGCGATTTACGAAAGCTCTGGTGATGTGAAATACCATCAGGGGTTCTCATCCAACATCATGACCGCCGGTGGTGAGTTACACATGGCCATGGCGTTTAACCCTTCACACCTTGAAATCGTTTCGCCTGTGGTCGAAGGCTCGGTGCGCGCCCGTCAATCCCGACGTCAGGATTCTGAAGGCAAGAAAGTCGTGCCGATTATCGTGCACGGTGATGCTGCTTTTGCCGGGCAGGGTGTAGTAATGGAAACCTTCCAGATGTCGCAGACCCGGGCGTACAAAACTGGAGGTACCGTACACATCATAGTCAACAACCAGGTTGGGTTTACCACCTCGCGTCAGGACGATGCGCGTTCTACTGAATACTGTACCGATGTCGCTCGAATGGTGCAGGCGCCTATCTTTCACGTGAATGCAGATGATCCAGAAGCGGTGCTGTTTGTAACTCAGTTAGCTTTGGATTTCCGATCTGAATTTCAAAAGGACGTGGTTATTGACCTGGTTTGCTACCGACGCCGCGGTCACAATGAAACTGATGAGCCTTCAGCTACCCAGCCTTTGATGTACGCAGCTATCAAGCAGCACAAAACGACACGTGCCTTGTATGCTGAGAAGCTGGCGGAAACTGGTGTGATGAGTCTGAAGGTTTCCGATGAGCTGAACGCCAGCTATCGCAACACACTGGACACCGGTGAACACGTAGTCAAAAGTCTGGTTAAGGAACCTTCAGTCGAGTTGTTTGTAGACTGGAGTCCCTATCTTGGGCACGACTGGAGCTCACACTTCAATACATCAATGCCTTTGGCAAATTTGCAGGCATTGGCCAAGAAGCTGGTCGATCTGCCTGCCAGTCTAAAACTGCAGCGGCAGGTAAAGAAAGTCTACGATGACAGAGCCAGGATGGCAGCAGGTGAGATTCCCTGTGACTGGGGTATGGCGGAAACTCTGGCCTATGCCAGTGTGTTAACCAGTGGTAATAATGTGCGTATTACCGGGCAAGATGTGAGACGTGGCACATTTTCTCATCGCCATGCAGTGGTTTACGATCAGGAAACGGCGGAAGACTTCGTGCCGCTGCAACAACTTGCTCCTGGTCAAAGTAAGTTTTCAATTTACGACTCCCTGCTGTCTGAAGAAGCGGTCCTGGCCTTCGAATATGGCTACGCAACTACTATGCCTAATGCGCTCATCATCTGGGAAGCGCAGTTTGGAGATTTTGCCAATTCTGCTCAGGTTGTAATCGACCAATTCATCACTAGCGGTGAGCACAAATGGCAGCGATTATGCGGTCTTACTTTGCTGCTTCCCCATGGTTATGAAGGGCAGGGTCCAGAGCATTCTTCAGCCCGACTGGAGAGATTTTTACAGCTCTGTGCTGAACACAATATTCAGGTGTGCCTGCCCACTACCTCGGCGCAGGTGTTCCATATGCTGCGCAAGCAGGTCTTGTGCCCGCTGCGAAAACCGCTGGTGGTCATGTCGCCAAAGAGTCTGTTACGTCATAAGGAAACGGGCTCCAGTCTGGAAGAACTGGCGGAAAGCAGCTTCCAGGTGGTTATTGACGAGACCGATGAGATTGCCAAAGACAAAGTGCGCAAGCTGATTATTTGTAGCGGTAAGGTGTATTACGACCTGCGTAGTGAGCGTCGAGCCCGAGAGCTAGATGACATTGCTATCGTGCGTCTGGAACAGTTGTATCCATTCCCGCACGACGACTTTCAGAATTGCCTGCTGCAATACGAGAATATCGAAGAAATTGTCTGGTGTCAGGAAGAACCCATGAACCAGGGGGCCTGGTATTCCAGCCAACACCATATCCGGCGCATTATTTCTGAGCACTTCCCGAAAATCTGGCTTGGCTATGCCGGCAGAGAGGCATCTGCCGCGGCAGCAGCGGGCTATCCAGCATTGCATTTGAGTCAGCAGAAACAGTTTATAGATGAAGCACTGAGTTAAAGCGCTCGTTGATCACGAGTGATTTCAAGATTAGTAGGACAAACAATGACAATTGAAATCAAAGCTCCAGCACTACCAGAATCAGTACCAGACGGAACCATTGCGACCTGGTACAAAAATGTCGGTGATGCGGTTACACGCGACGAATTGTTGGTTGATATTGAGACCGACAAGGTAGTCATCGAAGTGGTGTCCCCCAGCAATGGCACTCTGAAAGAAATCCTCAAAAACTCCGGTGACACTATCGTTAGCAATGAATCGATCGGTGTTGTCGAAGCTGGCGAAGTGGCGGCCACTGAGGCAGAAACAGCAGCCGCAGCGGCACCTGCTGAGAGTGTCGAGGAAGCTGTGGCAGATACGGCATTGCTGAGTCCTGCTGCACGCAAACTGGCAGATGAAAACAATGTCGACATTGATCAGTTGCAGGGCAGCGGCAAGGATGGCCGCATAACCAAGGAAGATGTGTTAGCTTATCTGGATAAGCCTGCCAGTTCTGCGCCAGCGACGCCGGTGACACCAGTTGTAAGTGGTGGTCAGAGCGGACGTATCGAAGAACGCGTACCCATGAGCAGGCTGCGTGCGAAAGTAGCTGAACGTCTGCTGGAGGCAACTCAAACCACAGCCATGCTGACCACTTTCAACGAGGTCAACATGGGGCCGGTGATGGAAATCAGGTCGCGCTATAAAGAAGAGTTTGAAAAGACTCATGATGGTGTCCGCCTCGGCTTTATGTCTTTCTTCGTGCGCGCAGCGATCGAAGCGCTGAAACGGTTCCCGGCAGTAAATGCCTCCATCGATAGCAACGACATTGTCTATCACGGCTATCAGGATATTGGTGTGGCGGTTTCCTCGCCGCGTGGACTGGTGGTTCCGGTACTGCGCAACGCCGACAATATGGGGCTGGCCAAGATCGAACAGGAAATTCGGAATTTCGGTGAGAAAGCCCGAGACGGAAAACTGGGTATAGAAGATATGACCGGCGGTACTTTCACCATTTCCAATGGTGGTGTATTCGGATCTCTGCTCTCTACACCCATTCTTAATCCACCGCAGACTGCCATCCTGGGCATGCATAAGATTCAGGAACGCCCCATGGCAGTTGACGGTGAAGTAAAGATATTGCCGATGATGTATCTGGCTTTGTCTTATGACCATCGCATGATCGATGGCAAGGAAGCGGTGCAATTCCTTGTGACTATTAAAGAGCTTCTGGAAGATCCAACCAGGCTCATTCTGGAAATTTAATCCGCGGAACTTGGTATTTAAATATGAGTAAGCAATATGACGTCGTAGTTATTGGTTCCGGGCCGGCTGGTTACCACGCAGCAATTCGTTGCGGCCAACTCGGCTTTAAAACAGCCTGCATCGAAAAGTGGCTAAATAAAGAAGAGAAAACAGTTTACGGCGGCACCTGTCTGAATGTCGGATGCATACCGTCAAAAGCATTGCTGGATACTTCTCACAAATATGTAGAAGCACAGCATGATTTTTCAGTGCATGGGATAAAAGTCTCTAAAGTCGGTATCGATGTTCCGGCGATGATTGAACGCAAAGACAATGTCGTCAAACAGTTGACTGGCGGTGTGGCGGGTTTGTTTCGCGCAAACAAAGTCGATGGCATCAGTGGCAGCGGTAAAGTAATCGCCGCAGACAAGGTGCTGGTTACCGCTCATGATGGTAGCCAGGAAGAGCTCTCTGCCAAGCACATTATTATCGCAGCTGGTTCCGTGCCAATCGATATACCTCCCGCTCCAGTGGATCAGGAAACCATAGTAGATTCCACCGGTGCCTTGGAATTTCAGGAAGTGCCGAAACGGCTTGGGGTCATCGGCGCAGGTGTAATTGGTCTGGAGCTGGGAAGCGTTTGGGCGCGTCTGGGTTCTGAAGTCGTGGTACTTGAAGCTATGGACGAATTTCTGCCCGCAGTTGATAAACAGATTTCAAAAGAAGCCCATAAAATCCTTAGCAAGCAAGGTCTGGACATTAAACTGGGTGCCAGGGTTACCGGTAGCAAGTTGAGCAAGGGAGCCAAGAAAACTGTTACGGTGGAATATACCGATAGTGAAGGGGAGCAGAAGGCAACTTTCGATAAATTGATTGTTGCAGTGGGAAGAAAACCCTATACCGTTGATTTGCTGGACCCGGCAGTGGGCGTGGAATTGGATGAGCGCGGATTTATTAAAGTTGATGACCACTGTGCCACCAATGTGCCAAATGTGTATGCCTGCGGGGACGTTGTACGCGGACCCATGCTTGCCCACAAAGGCATGGAAGAGGGCATCATGGTGGCTGAACGTCTGGCTGACAAAAAGTCCCAGGTTAACTATGAATTGGTGCCGTCGGTTATCTATACCCACCCTGAAATTGCCTGGGTTGGGAAAAATGAAGAAGAGCTGAAAGCGGCAGGCGTCGATTACAACGTCGGGGTCTTTCCCTTTGTCGCCAGCGGGCGTGCATTGGCGGCCAATGATTCAGAAGGCATGGTGAAGTTGCTAGCCGATGCAGCAACCGATCGTGTTCTCGGTTGCCATATTATCGGGCCCAGTGCGGCAGACTTGTTGCAACAGGTGGCTATCGCCATGGAATTTAGTGCGAGTGCTGAAGATCTTGGACTCACGATGTTCTCACATCCAACCTTGTCCGAGGCGGTTCATGAAGCAGCTCTTGCTGCTAATGGACATGCTATTCATATAGGAAACCGCAAGCGCAGGGCCTCATAACAGCACTTATCGAAACTGCTCATTGAATAAGAAGCTCGAAAGGACAAAGTCTTAATGAATTTACACGAATACCAGGCAAAGCAGTTGTTTGCCGACTATGGATTGCCCGTATCACAGGGAATTGCTGTAGACACTCCAGCAGCCGCAGCCGCAGCCACCTCCGAAATTGGTGGCAATAAATGGGTGGTCAAAGCCCAGGTACATGCCGGTGGTCGTGGTAAGGCAGGAGGGGTGAAGCTGGTGGACTCTGCTGCTGAAGCGGAAGAATTCGCAGCACGTTGGTTAGGCAAGAATCTGGTGACCTACCAGACCGATGCCAATGGCCAGCCAGTGAGCAAAATCCTGGTAGAGGCTTGCACCGACATTGCTCAGGAATTGTATCTGGGTGCTGTTGTCGATCGCTCGTCGCGACGAATTGTGTTTATGGCATCTATTGAAGGTGGTGTGGAGATTGAAAAAGTTGCTGCGGAAACACCTGAAAAGATTCTAAAAGCAACTATCGATCCTCTGACTGGACCGCAAGCCTATCAAGGCAGGGATCTGGCATTTCGGCTGGGCTTAAAAGGGGACCAGATTAAACAGTTCACCAAATTGTTTCTGGGTCTGGCAAAACTCTTTGCAGAACTAGACCTGTCACTACTTGAAATCAATCCTCTGGTTATTACCGACGCAGGTAATCTTCACTGCCTGGACGGAAAAATTAATATCGATGGCAATGCCTTGTATCGACAGCCTAAGTTGCAGGAAATGCATGATCCTTCTCAAGACGATGAGAGAGAGGCCCAGGCAGCCGAATGGGATCTGAACTATGTAGCCTTGGATGGCAATATTGGTTGTATGGTTAATGGTGCTGGCCTGGCCATGGGGACTATGGACATAGTGCAACTATACGGCGGCAACCCAGCTAATTTTCTCGATGTCGGCGGTGGTGCCACCAAAGAACGGGTGACAGAAGCCTTCAAGATTATCCTCTCCGATGAAAATGTTGCCGCAGTTCTGGTTAATATCTTTGGCGGGATCGTGCGCTGTGACTTGATCGCCGAAGGCGTTATCGGAGCAGTCGAGGAAGTCGGTGTCGAAGTACCCGTTGTAGTCAGGCTGGAAGGTAATAACGCAGAGCTTGGTCGCGAGGTCTTGCAACAGAGTGGCCTCAATATCATCGCGGCCAACTCGCTTTCTGACGCGGCACAAAAAGTTGTGGATGCAGCAGGAGGCAAGGCATGAGCATTCTTGTAAACAAAGATACGCGAGTGATCTGTCAGGGCTTTACTGGATCCCAGGGCACCTTTCATTCGGAACAGGCAATCGAATATGGCACTCAAATGGTGGGTGGCGTCACCCCTGGTAAAGGCGGCCAGGTACATCTTGATTTGCCTGTGTTCAATACCGTCAACGAAGCTGTTGCGGAGACCGAAGCCGATGCCTCGGTTATCTACGTGCCAGCACCGTTTTGTAAAGACTCGATTTTGGAAGCTGCCGATGCAGGCGTAAAACTGATCGTCTGTATCACCGAAGGGATTCCGACTCTGGATATGTTGGTGGCAAAAGAGAAATGCGATCAGGCCGGTGTGCGCCTGATTGGTCCAAACTGTCCCGGTGTTATCACACCAGGCCAATGCAAAATCGGCATCATGCCGGGACATATTCATCTGCCAGGGAAAGTAGGGATCGTATCTCGCAGCGGTACCTTGACCTATGAAGCAGTAAAGCAAACAACTGATCATGGTTTCGGTCAGTCTTCCTGTGTTGGTATTGGCGGAGACCCTATACCTGGCTCAAACTTCATCGATATCCTCGGCATGTTTGAAGAGGATTCAGAAACCGAAGCCATTGTGATGATTGGTGAAATCGGTGGCACGGCGGAAGAGGAAGCTGCTGCCTTTATCAAGGCCAGCGTGAGCAAACCCGTCGTCGCGTACATCGCTGGTGTCACTGCTCCACCAGGGAAACGTATGGGCCATGCTGGTGCCATTATCTCCGGCGGCAAAGGAACCGCTGACGAGAAATTTGCTGCATTGCAAGATGCCGGTGTAAAGACTGTTCGAAGCCTCGCTGATATTGGTAACGGGCTGAGTGAAATAACGGGTTGGTAGCGTCGCTACCGACCCTAAAATCCACAAAATTCCCTCCATTTTCTATCTGCTAATTTTTTCTCGGTTAAAAGGTTCAATCTACGTAATAGGTTGTGTTACGCTTAGCCGCGAAATCAGCTTAACGCGCTGAATTTCAGGGACTAATTGGCATTTTGCAGATCGAATTCCGGTCAACAAGAAGCCAGGTCGAATTGATAGTTACCATGCTTCTCAATTTGTAAGAATTTGAGTAGAACGGTAACTCTCGTTCGGCACTTTCATGGAAAACTGTCGTTATTGAGCGAGCAGAAAACTCACGGAATTCTCAGACAGTTTCGATAGGGAAGGATGGACAAAATAAAGAGAAGTTTTCCGGTCTGATTTTCGTTAGTGGGATTAAGGGAAACCAACAAAAATGCCCACCAATAGAACAGAACCGTTTCGATAAATTAATAGGATGGCACATGAATAACCGTCGCATAAACCGATTGAGCCTGTCTGCTCTGGTAATGCTACTGTCTGGTCTCTTTGGCGCTGCGCAGGCCCAGGAGATTTTGGTCGATAGCAGTGTTTTGGATCAGGCAATGGATGTCCTCGGTGAGAAATATGCAGAGTCTGCTGCAACTCAGGAAGAAATAACCCGGCTGGCCAATGAGGCGAGCTCTACTTTCGAAGAATTCAAACGCGCGAATGACAACCTGGAATCCTTGCTGGTGTTGAATGCTGGCTACCGACGACAGATAGCGGCTCAGATGGAGCAAATCGCTACGCTGGATGAATCTATCGATTCCGTTCAAGAGATCACACAAGGGATTCCCTTGTTAATGGAAAAAATGCTATCCAGTCTGGAGCAGTTTGTTGCCCTGGATTATCCATTCCGTATCGATGAGCGTATGGCGCGTCTGCAATTCGCGCGTGACGCTATCGACAACCCCGATGTGTCTATCGCAGAAAAATTTCGTCAGGTATTGGTGATGTATCAAACCGAAGCAGCCTTTGGCCGTACTAACGAAACTTATCCGGACACGATTGAAATTGGCGGTGTGGAGCGTGATGTAAACATCATCCGCATTGGTCGCGTTTCTTTGATGTATCAAACTACCGACCGTGAAGTGACAGGTGCCTGGGACAACTCCCAGCGTCAATGGATTGAGCTGCCAGCGGGGCAATATCGCTCCGAAGTCCAACAAGCGCAGCGTGTAGTATCGAACCTCGACGCGCCAGATATTCTATTCCTTCCTGTATTGGCACCGGAGGCACAGTAATGAAAGCATTAAGAAAACTGACTAGCCTCTCAGCCACTGCAGCGGCAACCCTTCTCTTTATTACCTCTGCTCAAAGTTGGGCCCAAACTTCTCTGGCGGATTTATTGGAGGCGGTAGAAAACGACCGTGTTGGAGAATCTGAAGAGTACCGCCAGCGCCAGCAGCAATTCGAACAGAATGCCGCGCGACAAGAACAGATTCTGCAAACCACTGAAGAGCGCATAGTCGCAGAAGAAGAAGAGCAGGCTAGTCTGAGTGATCAATTCGAACAGAACGAAATCGAAATCGCTGACAAACGAGAGATTCTTCGTAATCGCCGTGGTGACCTGAACGAATTGTTTGGAACCCTGCAGGGTGTTGCAGGTGATTTTCTTTCCAACTTTCAGGGTTCGTTAATTAGTGCCCAATACCCTGGCCGCTCTGAAGAGCTGGAACTCATCATCGAAAGAGCTGGCAGCACCATTGAGCAGCTGAATATCGAAGAGATGGAGCGTTTCTGGTACTTCATGCATCAGGAAGTAACAGAGTCAGGGCGCGTAGTGACCTACAACGGGGATATTGCTCTTCCAAGTGGTGATACCGCCAACCGCACTATTACTCGAATCGGTGCATTCAATGCCATTTCAGATGGCGAATACCTTAACTACGAAGGATCAATAGGCCATCTGCAAGTTCTTCCGCGCCAGCCCGATGCCGATATATTGGCTTCAGCACGTGAGTTGCAATCTGCAAGTAGTGGCTTTACGCGTACCGGTATTGATCCAACAGGCGGAGTTGGTGGCCAGGTAATGGCAAATTTGATCAACTTCCCGAGCGCCCAGGAACAAGTTGAGAACAATGCAGGACCTATTGGATTCATCATTATTGGTGTTGGTGTAGTTGGTATCCTTCTCGGTTTTTATCGGCTGCTCATGTTGACTTTGGTGTCCGTCAAAGTCCGCTCACAACTTAAGAGCGACAAGCCAACTAAAAACAACCCACTGGGTAGAGTATTGTTGGTGGCGGAAGCTAATCCGAACGCGGATACCGAGACGCTGGAACTAAAATTGGGTGAGGCTATTCTCAAGGAAACTCCTTCTTTAGAAAGCATGCTGACCCTGATCAAGATGATCGCCACCATTGCACCACTGGGCGGATTGCTCGGTACGGTGACCGGTATGATCACCGTATTCCAGCAAATAACAGTTTACGGAGCTGGTGACCCAACCATTATGGCTGGTGGTATTTCCCAGGCATTGATGACAACGGTACTCGGTATCGTAGTGGCAATTCCAACTATCTTTATGCATACAGTAGTGAAGAGCCGCAGTGACAATATCATTCACATTCTTGAAGAACAGGCGACCGGCATGATTGCGCAGAAGGCAGAGCGCGCTGCTGGTGGTCAATAGCACAATAAGGCGAGGTAAAATCCTATGCCATTAGCGCTACTGGATATCCTGGATGCTATTGAAACCTTCATGAACAGAGGCGGACCTGTGTTGACGATCATCATGGGTCTGCTGCTGATCAAATGGTCGCTGGTTTTTGAGCGCATCTGGTATATCAACACCACTCATAAAGCGAATGTGAAAAGTACCCTGGCCGAATGGAACGCCAGAGCTGACAAACAATCATGGAGCGCACACCAGATTCGCACCATGATGATTTCCAAGATTTCACTCGATGTCAGAAACACCATGCCGATTATTGAAGTATTGGTGACTATCTGTCCGCTCCTGGGATTGATTGGGACGGTAACGGGAATGATCGAAGTATTCTTCGTGATGTCCTTTTCCGGTGGCGGCGATGCCAAATCCATGGCCGGCGGTGTATCCAAAGCAACCATTCCAACTATGGCCGGTATGGTCGGAGCGATCTCTGGGATCTTTGCCTTCAATTATCTGAAGAGCCAGATCGATCGCGATCTCGAACTGCTCGAAGATCACTTACCAATCAACCAATAAGTTGAATTAAGAACAGGCCAGAGAATTATGAAATCAGGTTTAATGAGGAAGAAAGATCAGGAAGAAGCCGGTGAGATTGACCTCACACCGATGCTGGACGTGGTCTTTATCCTGCTTATTTTCTTCATCGTGACTTCCGTATTCGTCACCGAGGCGGGTATCGAAGTAATTAAACCGGAAGCATCCACTGCGGGTGAAACTTCCGGTGACTTGATACTGATTGCTGTCGGTCCTGGTGGTGACATCTGGATTGATGGCGATCAGATAGATCCCCGATTTATCCGTTCCCGTTTCGAGTTGCGTCTCGCTGATGCACCGAACTCGGCGGTAATTATTCAGGCGGATCAAAATGCTAATAACGAACAGGTTATGTTAATCCTGGAAGCGGCAAGGGAAGCTAACATCGAAGACGTCAGAATTTCTGCGGAGGCGTAAATCATGATATTTATTAGATGGGCAATTTCTATGGGCATGGCCGTAGTCATTACTTTAGGCCTGTTCTATTTCATGCAAGCACTGATTGCGACTGGTGAACGATTCGACGAGCGGGTCAATGTCGTTCGCATTGTCGATGCCACGATGCCAGATATCGAACTGGAGGTAATCGAGGAAATCGACAAGCCAGAAATGATTGAGGAAGTCACTCAGGAAACCCCTGATACACCAGAGAAGCAGATCAATCTGGACTCAGGTCCGTCACTTAATATCGAGCGAGCAAGTGTTGACCTAGACACTGGCCTTGAATTGAGCAATGCATCGATTTCCGCCACCGATGGTGATTATCTGCCATTGGTTGCGATTGCACCGCAATATCCTACTCGTGCTGCTCAACGCGGAATCGAGGGTTGGTGTCTGGTGAGCTTCACTGTGGACGGGTTGGGTAACGTAGTTGAAGATACGATTACAGTAGTGGACGCAGAGCCGCCCAATATATTTGATCGCTCCTCCTTGCGAGCTGCGGCGCGCTTCAAGTTCCAGCCCCGAGTAGTGGATGGGCAGGGTGTTGAAGTTCCTGGTGTGCAGTACCTGTTTCGTTATCAGTTAGAAGAGTAAGCAAAGGATTTAGAGCCGACATGAAAGCAATCAACAAGTTATCTCTAGCATTCCTGGTTGCAGTACTTGCTGCAGCATTGTTACCGGTGCAGGGCGCGCTGGCTGGTGAAGAAGAGCGTGCACCACCCGAAGCTCGGACCGCTGGTACATTGAGTCAGCAGGTGATGCGTGCCATTACCGATATTCAGGAACTGATGTCTCCTGAGGATGGAGGTGAACCCAATTACGCCGAAGCCAAGATTGAACTAGATCAGCTTCGCGAACGGCGTTGGGAACGCATGAATGACTTCGAAAAATCGACCCTGCTGAGTTTCTACACTAACTATTACCTTGGATTGGAAGATTTCCAGGGCGCCCTGGGAATTTTCGAAGAGATGTTGCTCATTGAAGAGCTGCGTATGGATCAACGCCTGAGAACTCTGCGTTCGTTAGGTCAGCTCTATGCAGCGGAGGAGGAGTGGCAGAATTCCATCAACAATTACACCTCCTGGCGTGAGCTTTCGCTGGAAGAAGACATCATCGTATTCAAAGGGCTCTCCTATGCGCATTACCAGCTAGAGCAGTATATAGAAGCACTGCCTTACTGGCTGGACTATATGAATATGTCCCTGAGTGTTGGCGAAGAGTTAGGCCGTGATGATTATGCTTATCTCAACGGAATCTACTTCACCCTGGAGGACTTCGACAATGCGCTGGATCTGACCAAGACCATGATTGTGAAATTCGACAATCCGACTGACTGGTTGAATCTTAATGCGATCTACGCCAGCCTTGATCAGGAAGACCGAAGAGTACAGGCGTTGAATCTGGCCTATATTGCGGGCCATCTCGACGATGAGCAGCGCTATTTGAATCTAGGACAATCCCTGGCGGGAATGAATATTCCACTTTCTGGATCCAAGATCATCGAAGAAGGGCTTGAGCTGGATATCATCGAAGACAATGTGGAAAACCTGGAAATCGCTACCCAGATGCATCTGATTGCCAGTACTTATGAAGATGGTTTGCCGAATGCTCTGCGAGTGGCTGAAATGTCAGACAGTGGCGATGGCTGGGATAACGTAGGGTATATCCATTATTTGATGGCCAATTACGAAGAGGCTGCAGAAGCCTTCCAGTCAGCGGTTGATAAAGGCAATCTGAGTGACAGGTCGGCAACTCTGCTCTTCCTCGCTCGTTCACTACTGGAACTCGATGACTTTGAGGGGGCGCGTGCAGCGGCTCGACAGGCATCAGATGCTGGTGATGAGAATAGCCGGAATTCAGCCGAACAGTACCTCAATTTCATAGCGACCACCGAAACCCGGCACAACATCATTGAGGAAAGAAAGGCTGAAGCCATCGACTATTATCGGCCCTATCCCTCACTGATAGATTAGTACCGAAAGTACTTGAATCCCGGGGGTCCGCCCCCATCTAGAAACCCGATCACCGTAAGGAGATCGGGTTTTTTATTGATTGACGAAAAGGGCAGGACACGAGGTAAAACGATGACTACCGAGACTCAAGCAGAAACCAGGGGGTTTGAAACTGAGGCAAAGCAACTGCTTCATTTGATGATTCATTCCTTGTACAGCAACAAGGAAATCTTTCTCCGGGAACTCATCTCGAACGCATCAGATGCGGCAGATAAGCTTCGCTTTGCAGCGCTGTCGAAACCAGAATTGCTCGAAAGCGATTCGGAGTTAAAGGTTCAAATCGACTTCGACAGTGAGAACAACAGCATTACGATCTCTGACAATGGGATTGGTATGAATAGGGATGAAGTCATCACCAATCTGGGCACCATCGCCAAGTCAGGAACTGCTCAATTTCTCGAATCCCTGACTGGGGATCAGCAAAAAGACTCGCAACTCATCGGACAGTTCGGTGTAGGTTTCTATTCTGCCTTCATTGTGGCTGATGAGGTTGAAGTATTAACCCGAAAAGCCGGTGATGCGGCCGACCAGGCCAGCCATTGGAAATCGAAAGGGGAGTCTGAATACACCATTGAAAGTGCTGAAAAAGCAGAACGGGGAACTACCGTTACTTTGCATCTGAAGTCGGATGAGAAAGAGTTTGCTGAATCTTTCAGACTGAGAAGCATAGTGAAGCGTTATGCCGATCATCTGTCCATTCCGGTAATGATGGAGAAGCAAGACTTCAGTCAAACGGAAGATGATGACGAGAACAAGGATGAAGCAGAGAAACAGGTTGAATACGAGGCTGTGAATGCTGCCAAAGCACTGTGGACCCGCTCCAGAAGTGAAGTAGAAGACGACGAATACAAGGAATTCTACAAACACGTAAGTCATGACTTTGAAGATCCATTGGACTGGAGTCATAACAAGGTCGAAGGCAAGCTGGAGTACACAAGTCTATTGTACGTGCCAGGTCGTGCACCTTTCGATTTATGGAATCGTGATGCGGCAAGAGGTCTTAAGCTTTATGTGCAACGCGTGTTCATCATGGATGATGCCGAGCAATTTCTGCCACTCTATTTACGCTTCATGAAAGGTGTCGTTGACTCGAATGACATCTCCCTGAATGTCTCTCGGGAAATTCTACAGAAAGATCCGGCCGTTGATTCCATGCGCAGCGCGCTGACCAAACGTGCGCTAGATATGCTGGATAAGTTACGCAAGAACGATAAAGAGAAATACAGTACATTCTGGGAGCAGTTTGGTCAGGTATTGAAAGAAGGCCCGGCCGAAGATTTCGCCAATAAGGAAAAAATTGCGAAGCTGTTGCAGTTCACGACGACAAATTCAAGCTCGGAAGCCCAGGACCATAGTCTGGATGAATACATTGAACGCATGCAGGATAACCAGGACAAGATTTACTATTTGGTTGCCGATTCCCTGAAAGCTGCTCAAAACAGTCCTCATCTGGAGATCTTTCGCAAAAAAGGTATCGAAGTGATTCTAATGACCGACCGTATCGATGAATGGTTGATGGGTCATCTTACAGAATACGATGGTAAGCCATTCCAGGATGTATCCCGCGGCGAATTGGATCTGGGGAAACTGGAGGATGAGGAAGAAAAAGAGCAGCAAGAAAAGTCAGAAAAGGCACTGGAAGGCCTCACCGAGCGCATCAAAGAATCGCTTGCTGATCGTGTCAATGAGGTGCGACTGACTCATCGCTTAACCGATTCGCCAGCGTGTCTGGCAATTGATGAAGGCGCTATGGGAGCGCAGATGCGCAAGATAATGGAAGCCTCGGGTCAGGCGGTACCAGAAACCAGGCCACACTTCGAAATCAATCCAGAGCACCCGCTCGTGGAAAGGTTGGATAAGGAACAGGACGAAGAACGCTTTGGCGATCTGGTTGAAATCCTGTTTGGTCAGGCAAGTCTGGCCGATGGCGGCCAGTTGGATGATCCGGGGGAATTTTCCGCTCGCTTAAACAAGGTGCTGCTGCAACTGCAATAGTTAGCTGTTTTCCAGCTCCACGCTTACTGCAGTCAGGCCCTTACTCGCTTACATCTTTTCCAGGGTTTCGATTCCCAGCAGGTCGAGACCCTGTTGCAGTGTCTGTGCGGTAAGCTGAGACAAAGCCAGACGAGACTGCAGGATGGTAGTATCCTCAGCCTTTAGAACGGGACAGACCTCATAGAAACGCATAAACAGGCCTGCCAATTCGTAGAGGTAGTTACACAATTGATTTGGGAAACAGTCCTGAGCAACGGCAGACACTACTTCGGGTAGTTGCAGGTTCTTAAGCAGCAGTGCCCGTTCTTTAGTCTCAGCTACGCCACTGACTGCGAACGCAGTAACTTCTGGTGCCTTTCTGAGTATGCTGCGTATTCTGGCATAGGCGTAGAGCATATAGGGTGCGGTATTGCCTTCGAAAGACAGCATGGTATTCCAGTCGAAAACATAATCGCTTGTTCGATTCTTCGAAAGATCCGCATACTTCACTGCACCGATTCCCACACTCTGTGCCACGCGGGTTTTTTCGTCGGCAGTCAGCGCAGGGTTTTTCTCGCTGACTAAATCGTGAGCGCGCTTTACCGCCTCATCCAGTAAGTCCTCCAGTTTAACTGAATCACCGGACCTGGTTTTAAACGGGCGACCGTCACTGCCCATGATCGTACCGTAGGCGATGTGTTCCAGGGAAAGGCTGTCATCCGCGAAACCTGCTTCCAGGGCAACGGCAAACACCTGTTGAAAGTGTAATGACTGCCGGGCGTCTACAACGTACAGGGAGCGATGGATGTTTTCAGCCATTCGCAAGCGTACTGCGGCGAGATCGGTAGTAGAGTATAAATATCCACCGTCAGATTTTTGAACGATTAATGGCAGTAGATCTCCATCCTTCCCCTTGAATTGATCTAAAAAGACACACCTGGCGCCATCGGACTCGGTGAGCAGGTCTTTCGATTCCAGGTCGGAGATGATTAAGGAGAGGTCATCGTTGTAGCGACTTTCTGCGTCGAGGTCATCTCTGCTCAGAGTCACGGCCAGTTTCTTATATACAGCTTCACAGTGCTTCAATGATTCATCAATGAACTGTTCCCATGCGGCTACGTATTCAGGATCACCACTTTGCAGTTTGACCACGGCGAGTCGTGATGCGGTGGCAAATTCTGCATCGTTGTCAAATCTCTCCTTTGCCTCCCGGTAGAAGACTTCCAGGTCTTCAAGCTGAGTTCCAAGTTCTGCCTGGTCACTCTCAAGCTCACGAAGGTGGGTTATGAGCATGCCAAACTGGGTTCCCCAGTCTCCTACATGGTTTTGTCGGACCACTTCATGGCCCAGCTTTTCCAATACCCTTACCAGGCAATCACCGATGATGGTGCCGCGCAGGTGACCAACGTGCATTTCCTTGGCCAGATTTGGTGAAGAGTAATCAACGGCGATCTTCTGTGGTGAGTCCGATGTGCCGATAAATTGGCTGGGGTTCTGCAAGGCAGAGTTAGCCTCACTGAGGAGATAGGAATCTGCCAAATGAATGTTGATAAAACCGGGTCCGGCAACTTCCAACCTGTCGATAGGAGACAATGCCGCAGCTTCCAGGTGCTCGACGACTTGCTGCGCCAATGCCCTGGGATTAGTGCGTAATTGTTTGGCAATGGCCATCACACCATTGGCCTGATAGTCACCAAACTCGGGCTTGGAGGCGGTTACCACATTGGCGTTGCAATCGGATGAGCCGCTGATCACCGCCATGGCTTCACTAACCGCTGAATTAAGTTGTTGCTTGATCGATTCCATTGACTCTCGCCAGCAGCCTGGACTTGCCCAAAAAGGTGGGGATTTTACACTAATAAGCCTGCCGACATGGCACTGCTGAGTGAATTCCCGCGCCTCATCCAAGGCAAGGGAGGCCACCGTGGCCGGCGCAGCATGTCATGATCGGGTAGAATTGGATCGCCATTTCCTCCGCCAATATCAAACTGCTGTAAATCGCCTTGTCTGACCACACACAAGTCCAATTTGTTCGTATTGAGCAAGCCAATGATGGGCAGCGCCTGGATAACTTCCTGTTTCGCTATTTGAAAGGAGTGCCGCGCTCCCGGATCTACCGCTTTATCAGGCGCGGTGAGGTGCGCATCAACAAAAAACGCTGTAAACCGGAGTCACGCCTCACAAAGGGCGATATGGTGCGAATTCCGCCCCATGAGGCAGCAGATATGGATCAGCCCCCAAGGCCCAGCAGCAGCCTTGCAGCGCTGATTAAGCAAAACGTTCTTTATGAAGATGACGATCTGCTGTTGCTGAATAAACCCGCTGGTCTCGCGGTTCATGGCGGCTCCGGAATTCGCCTGGGGCTCATCGAAGCAGTGCGCCAGATCGACCCTGCCTGGCAGCGAGCAGAGTTGGCCCACCGGCTGGATCGGGATACTTCCGGTTGTCTGGTTCTTTGTAAAAATATGAGCTATTTAAAAGGCTTACAGCAACAACTTAAAAATAAAACTGTAGAAAAGGATTATCTCGCCCTGGTCTATGGCCGGTGGCAGGATGGTCTCACAGAGATCGATGCGCCGCTGCAGAAAAACACCCTCAGCTCCGGTGAGCGTATGGTCCGTGTGGAAATGTCAGGCAAGCCATCTCGGACTCGATTTGAGATCAACCAGCGCTTCAGAGAGGCGACCCTGTTGCAGGCCTCACCGGAAACCGGGCGTACCCATCAGATTCGCGTGCATTGTCAGTTCGCCGGTCATTCTATAGTGGGTGATAGCAAATATCGGGCTGGCGACAGTGCAGCGAGTGAGGGTTTAAGGCGCTATAAAGGCCTGTGTCTGCATGCCCGTCGCATCGCCTTTAAGAACCCCGCGACTGGTGACCAGGTGGAGGTAAGTGCGACGCCGGATGAGCGCTTTAATAGCCTCCTAAAAAATCTGGATTAATCTATTTATTACAAAGGTTTAAAACAGTTTTACGAACCTGATATTGAGCTAATTTGGCTTTGACAGCAGCGCTGTTGAGCCCTAGAATTGCGCGCCTATGTCAGAGGGCCCAATTCCAGCTTATGTGGACGTTCGAAAGGCGTTCGGGCAAATGCTTTCCCTCAGCGGTTCTGTCAGTCTGGAATTGCTGCCTCGATTTCGAGAATGTCTGGCAAGCGATCAGGCCCGGGTAGGGGTCAGCCTGAGTTTTTCAATTGATCCAATAACGGGGCAGCGTCAGATAAGCGGCGTCATCGACGCTCAGGTAGAAATGACCTGTCAGCGATGTTTGCAGCCAGTAGAAGTGGGGCTAAGTGACCCGATTCGGCTGGCGCTATTGGTCTCAGAGGACCAGGAGGCTGGTCTGGAACCGGAATGGGACCCCTGGATCTGTATCGAACCCAAACTGGAATTGGCGGAACTGGTAGAGGAACAGTTAATACTGGCGCTGCCGATAGTCATTCTGCACGACGATGAGGCGTGCATAAACAAGCTGGAATATAAGGTAGTGCCTGAGACCGTAGCTGACGAAAAAGAGCCGAGTGCAGCGAATCCTTTTGCCGTGCTCAGTGGACTGAAAGCAAAGAAGGCAAAGACAGAATCGAGTTAGATCCCGGTATGACAATATCCGGGCTCAAAAGTTTTCAATTGGAGATACATCATGGCTGTTCAACAGAACAAAGTAACCCGATCCAAGCGTGATAAGCGCCGTACTCATGACTCATTGTCAGGTCCGGCTCTGTCAACAGACAAAACCACGGGTGAAGTACACCGCCGTCATCACGTAACGGCTGACGGATTCTATAAGGGTAAGAAAGTCCTGGATCTCGGCGACGACTAACCTTGAGCGCCGCCGCAAAACGCATAGCGATTGATGCTATGGGGGGCGACGGAGGAGTCAACGTAACGCTCCCGGCTTGCCTGCAGGCCCTGCACCATAATTCCGATCTCTTTCTCCTGCTGGTAGGGGATGAACAGCGAATGCAACCGCTGCTGCATGCTGCGCCTATCGAGCTGCGCGATCGTTTTTCTGTAGTCCACACAGTGGAAGCCATTGGCGACGATGACAAGCCAGGTAATGTGTTGCGCTCGGGCCGTCAGTCATCCATGTTCAAGGCCACTGAAATGGTCAAAGAGGGTGCCGCACAAGCCATGGTAAGTGCAGGCAATACCGGCGCACTTCTGATGATGGGCAGGCATCTGTTAAAGACCTTACCGGGGATTCAGAAACCGGCTATCGTTGCTACCTTACCCGGTGCTTCCAGACAGACTTTTCTGCTGGACGTGGGAGCAAATCCCGAGTGTGACAGTCGGCAGCTATTTGAGTTTGCTGTCATGGGTTCTGTGTTAGCAGAGTCTCTCAACGGAGAAGAGGTGAGCGTGGGGCTACTGAACATTGGTGCTGAGCAGTACAAGGGTACTCATGAGGTGCAGCAAGCAGCAAAACTGATGGCTGCCAGTAGCGATCTCAATTACGTCGGATTTATTGAGGCAAATGAGCTGTTTGAAGGCGTTGCTGATGTGGTGGTTTGTGATGGCTTTGTTGGAAATGTCACTATCAAGTCAAGCGCTGGCGTGGCAAATGTGGTTAAGAAATTACTGACTGCTCAAATGAGAGACAGCTTACTCACCAGATTATCAGGCTATTCTTCTACCTCGATACTCACCAGGCTTACCTCACAGATTAATCCGCAACGCTTCAACGGCGCGAGTCTCATTGGCCTGCAAGGAACCGTTGTGAAGAGTCATGGTAATGCAACCAGCGAAGGATTCTTCTACGCTATCCAACATGCTGTACGCGAAGCAGAAAACGCAGTACCTCAATTGATCGCTGATAGGGTAGCTGCCATTATGCAATTGACTGGCACTGAGACTGCCACAGCCAGTTAATTGATGATTAACCTGACTGTTTTGTAATAGTCACAATAGCAAGCAGAAGAGAAGCCATGCATAAATTCGGATTTGTTTTTCCCGGTCAGGGTTCGCAAAAACTAGGAATGTTGTCGGACCTTGCAAGCGCCTATCCCATCATTGGGGAGACTTTCACCGAGGCTTCCGAGTTGTTGGGCATGGATCTATGGGAAATTACTCAACACGATAATGACAACAATCTCGACCAGACCTCTATCACCCAGCCGGTTCTCTTAGCTTCCTCTGTTGCTATCTCACGTTTATGGGAACAACAAGGCGGCGCCAAACCTTCCATTCTGGCTGGCCACAGTCTGGGGGAATACTCGGCTTTGGTGTGTGCTGGAGCCTTGGGTTTTGCCGATGCCATATCGATAGTGCATCAACGCGGCAAGTTTATGCAATCGGCAGTGACGGAAGGTGCTGGCAAGATGGCAGCCATTGTCGGGCTGGAAAACTATCAGATCAATGAAATCTGCGATGAGGCCGAAGAACTTGGTACGGTCTCAGCCGCCAACTTCAACTCCCCGGGACAGACTGTCATCGCAGGTGAAACTTCTGCTGTCGATCGAGCCATAGAGCTGTGCAAGGAAGCTGGTGCGAAACGCGCACTGCCGTTGAATGTCAGTGTGCCGTCTCATTGCGCATTGATGCGTCCTGCTGCGGAGCAATTGGAAGAAGTGCTGAGTTCCATCGTCGTGTCAACGCCAAGCATCCCAGTGGTGCAAAATGTTAACGCAGATATCACCGAAGACCCTGAAGCAATCAAAAAGAACCTGGTCAGACAACTTTATGCGCCAGTGCTGTGGGTGGATTGTGTCAGGGTGATCGCCAAAACCGGGATTACTCATTTGGTCGAATGCGGACCTGGCAAAGTGTTGTGCGGTCTCATCAAACGCATCGATTCCGAAATCGTGAGTTTTGGCAGCGAGGATCCGGCTTCTTTGGAAAGTGCACAAGCAGAAATGTCTGCATAAATTTGTCTGCTCCATTCATAGTTAATCTAAATAGTGAGATATGGCGCCTGATGACTGAAAAGGACAATAAGGAAATAAGGAATGAACAACGAATCTAGTATTGCTTTGGTGACAGGCGCTAGTCGAGGCATTGGCCGTGCTATTGCGGAAGCGCTTGGCGCTCAGGGAATGACAGTGATTGGTACAGCAACCAGTGAAACAGGGGCTGCAGCGATCAGCAGTTATATGAGTGAAGCAAAGCTAAACGGTCAGGGCATGGTTGCCGATGTGGGCAATGATGATTCAGTTATCGCGCTTATCGCAGCGATAGAAGAACAATATGGGCTACCAACTGTCCTCGTAAACAATGCGGGTGTGACTCGAGATAATCTGTTGATGCGTATGAAAGCAGATGAATGGGAAACAGTTCTGAATACAAACCTCACTTCCATGTACCGGGTTTGCAAAGCCTGTTTAAAAGGCATGACTAAGGCGCGTACTGGACGCATCATTAATATCAGTTCGGTGGTGGGTTCTTCGGGTAATGCAGGTCAGTCAAACTACGCAGCATCGAAAGCAGGTATAGAGGGTTTCACCCGATCTCTGGCTAAAGAGATTGGTTCGCGTGGCATAACGGTGAATGCGGTTGCACCAGGTTTTATCGATACCGATATGACACGTGAGTTGCCGGAGAAACAGACAGAAGCCCTGTTAGCGCAAATACCTCTGGGGCGTTTGGGCCAACCAGAAGAAATTGCATCTGTGGTAGCCTTTCTGGCTTCCACAAAAGGCGCTTACATCACCGGTGAAACCTTGCATGTCAACGGTGGTATGTACATGGCATAGCAAGCAGCTGTGCCACGAATCGGGCCCGCGACTGGTCAATTTTTGCACAATTCGGAAAGTTGAATTTAAACATTACAACGTCACTAAATAGAGGTAAAATCGCGTCTCTGATTTACACGGTTGGATGGAAATAAAGTAACCGTGACAGAGAGGCTCAAATTAAAGCCTTTAGAAACAAAGTGTTAGGAGCTAATAATAGATATGAGTAGCATTGAAGAGCGCGTTAAGAAGATTGTCTGCGAACAACTTGGCGTTAAGGAAGATGAGGTCAAACCATCTGCTTCTTTCGTCGAGGATTTAGGCGCTGATTCACTAGATACCGTCGAACTGGTAATGGCTCTTGAAGAGGAATTTGAAACTGAAATTCCTGATGAAGAAGCCGAGAAAATTACCACCGTCCAACTCGCCATTGATTACATCAACGAGCACCTGTAATTCCGAATTAAATGACTACTAGCAAAGCTACTCTGGATGTTTCTGGAGTAGCTTTTGTTTATTGGGAGTCAGTTAATCAGGAGTCTATGTTGTGAATCGTCGTAAAGTCGTCGTAACCGGATTAGGTTTGTTAACGCCGCTTGGCAATGATGTTGCTTCTTCCTGGGAAGGCATCTGCGAGGGCAGGAGCGGTATCAGGCCGATTACTACATTTGATGTCAGTGATTTTTCAACGCGGTTCGGTGGCTCCATACAAGACTTCGAACTGGGTGATTACCTGGAAGCGAAAGAAGCCAGGCGCATGGATAAATTCATGCACTATGGCATTGCGGCAGGTGTGCAAGCCTTTAATGATTCCGGAATTGCGGATTCTGATTTTGCACCTGATCGTTTCGGTGTCGCAGTTGGTTCAGGTATTGGTGGCATTGCGTCTATCGAAGAGACGACTTTGCAGATACGCGATTCTGGTCCGAGAAAGGTGTCTCCTTTTTTCGTGCCCGGCTCAATCATCAATATGATTTCCGGCAATCTTTCGATTCGCTTTGGGCTCAAAGGACCAAACATAGCTGTTGTTACTGCTTGTACCACAGGCACACACAATATTGGTTTGGGAGCCAATATGATTTCCAATAACCAGGCTGATTTGATGTTAGTCGGTGGTGCCGAAATGGCTACTTCACCAGTAGGACTCGGCGGGTTCTGTGCCGCCAGGGCCTTGTCAACACGCAATGATGAGCCTGAGCGCGCCAGTCGTCCCTGGGACAAGGACCGAGATGGCTTCGTACTCAGTGATGGGGCAGGGGTCATGGTTCTCGAAGAAGAAGAGCATGCTCGCAAGCGTGGTGCAACTATCTATGCCAGCCTCGATGGCTTTGGTATGAGTGGCGATGCTTTTCACGTCACCTCACCTTCACCGGGTGGCGAAGGAGCAGCCTTATGTATGCGGAATGCCCTGGTAAGTGCTGAAATGGAACCTTCAGAAGTTACTTATATTAATGCCCACGGAACCTCAACCAGCGCCGGAGATGTAGCAGAGAGCCAGGCCATTAAAACGGTGTTTGGTGAACATGCTTATGATCTCTGTGTGAGCTCCAGTAAATCAATGATCGGCCACTTGCTGGGTGCATCTGGCGCTGCTGAGGCCATCATTTCTGTTATGACCCTGCATGATCAAGTGATTCCGCCGACGATAAATCTCGATAATGCGGATGAAGAATGTGATCTCGATTATGTCCCACACACCGCCCGAGAGCAGCAAGTCGATGCTGTATTGACCAATTCATTTGGTTTCGGTGGTACCAACGGCAGCCTGATCTTCAAGCGCTACACTGGTTGATCTTTGTAGGGAGCGCGACCCCTTGTTCCTGACTGCGATACCTGAGTGTGAAGAAGGTATAAATGGTATCGTGCTAGACTCAGCCCAATAAAAAGCGGCATGCTGATTGAGTCGACCGGGCCATGGAGCACCTAAAACAAGCATTTACCAAGCACAGGATTGTCCTGGTTGTCGCTGGCCTTTTTTTGGTGATTGCCGCTTCACTATTATTGCTTCGCAATAGTTACTATGCCGCGCAAACAACTATTACCCAAACCACGAGCTTCGAAGTTGCTCCGGGTAGCTCTCTGTCTCGTATTGCAACAGACCTGGAAACTCGCGGACTGGTAAACAACAGTGAACTGCTTCGTTTAGTTGCTCGATTAACCGGAGTAGCTGGTTCGATTAGGGCCGGTGAATATGAGTTCGAGCCTGGAGCTAGTGCCGCCGATATTCTGAATACTCTGGTCAGCGGCGAAACTGTTCAGCACCGGGTAACCTTCGTTGAGGGCTGGACATTTGATCAGGCCCTGTCAGCACTGGTTAGCCTTGATACAGTCACTCATACTTTGGCAGGCGTGCCTGATGAAGAGTTGGCAAGACTTTTACAACTGGAAGTAGCCGACCCTGAAGGCATGATCCATCCTGATACATACTTTTTTGACAGAGGAACGAGTGATATCGATATCCTCAGAAGGGCGCGCAACAGGCAGCAGGAAGTACTGGAGGATGCCTGGGCAAATAAACTGGGTGCTCTGCCATATCAATCATCCTACGAAGCTCTGGTGATGGCATCCATCATCGAAAAAGAATCCGGGGTCAGCAGTGAAAGGGGGCACATCGCTGGTGTCTTTGTACGGCGCCTTGAACAAAACATGCGACTGCAATCTGATCCAACCGTAATTTATGGTTTAGGTGATGAGTATGATGGCGATCTCACCCGGTCTCACCTGGAAACAACAACTGCTTACAACACCTATCGCATTAATGGCTTGCCACCAACCCCGATCGCTCTACCAGGGACCGATTCAATCCAGGCAAGTTTAAATCCATTACCATCAGACTACCTTTACTTTGTAGCTACTGGTGATGGTGGACATAAGTTTTCCACGACCCTGGAAGAACACAACGCAGCAGTGAATCAGTTTCAGCGAGGTGGTCAACAGGACTAGGTTCTAGCATGTCGGTCAAACGCGGTAAATTCATTACAGTCGAGGGTGGTGAAGGTGTTGGCAAGAGCACCAATATTGAAGTTATCAAGTCTCACCTGGAACAAAAGGGTATCGATTATATCCAGACAAGGGAGCCAGGTGGCACAGTACTGGCTGAGCGTATTCGTGACCTTCTGCTGGAAAAACACGGTGAAGCTATGGATCCCACAACAGAATTGTTATTAGTCTTCGCTGCTCGATCTCAGCATCTTAATTCTCTGATAAGACCTACTCTGGAATCTGGAACCTGGGTGCTCTGTGATCGCTTTACCGATGCGACCTATGCGTATCAGGGAGCAGGAAGGCAGTTAGGCTTCAGTCTTATCTCTGAATTAGAAAACCTGGTGCAGGGAGACTTGCGACCGGACCTGACAATCATTCTCGATCTGGATCCGGAGATTGGCTTGCAGCGCGCGCGCAGCAGAGGAGAGCTGGATCGGTTCGAAGTAGAGGAATTGGAATTCTTCAAGGCGGTCCGTGCTTGCTATCAACAAATTGCTGAATCCAGCCCGCAGCGTTGTGCGGTAATTGATGCATCTGAAGATCTGGAGAAGGTCAAAGCATTACTGATACAAACACTGGACTCGCGTCTCTAAATGAAATTGTGATGACCACCGCTGAAACAGCTGAACAGATCCCACTGCCATGGCAAACCACACAATGGCGTCGACTCCGACTGCAGCGAGAGGCTAATCAACTCGCTCATGCATACCTGCTAGCTGGCCCGGCCGGATTAGGGAAAGCGCTATTTGCTCGTCAATTTGCGCGCCTGGTTCTCTGCCTTACTCCGAATCAGAAGCAGGCTTGCGAACAATGCCGAAACTGCGAGTTGAGTGCGCAGGGAGATCACCCGGATATCCATACTGTAGCGCCGGAAGAGGGTTCGAAGGATATCAAGATTGATCAAATACGTAAGCTTGCTGACTACGTGGTGAGGACCAGTCACGCAGGAGGGTCCAAGGTCGCGATTATTAATCACGCGCACCAGATGAATAGTAGCGCTGCAAATGCACTATTGAAGACATTGGAAGAGCCAACCCCTGGCACCTACCTGTTCCTGATCAGCGAATCCCCGGGAAGCTTAAGCGCAACTATTCGCAGCCGCTGCCAACGATTGCAGTTCCACGCTCCGACATTTGATGAGGCGAACGATTGGTTACAGGGGGTACTCGATGTCGATGCTGATCCAGTGAAGCTTCTAGCCGCCACCAATAACCGGCCCTTATTAGCTTATGAACTAGCTGGTGACGATAATTTGAATGCCAGAGAAGACTTTGTAGCTAAGCTATGTGCATTGCTGCAAAATCAACAATCACCTCAAGTACTGGTGAGTCAGGCAATGAAGTTTGGAGATTCATCCGCTATTGAGTGTTTGCTTGAAACCTCAACTATATTGATAAGGAGATTGCTTGTTGAGGATACACAGCAACATACGGATCCTTCTGTAGAAGATTTACTAATACAGATCCAGCAGTCAGAAACAAGCAAGAAAGACAAAGTTCAGCATCTGATGGATTTTCATCACGCAGCAATGGATGCGACAAAACAAATTAACAGCAGCACCAACCCTAACCAACAACTGATTCTCGAGTCATTAATTTGGCAATGGAAAAATCTGAGACTAGGAATCTCTCCTTAACTGAGAATCTTAATAGTCAGATCAATATTCATGCTGGGAACAAATCCTGCTTTGATTCCCAAGAACCAGATCCACCCCGATTTCTCTCCATTTCGATACCCGACGAGATGACTCTCTACCGTCACTATATGCCATTTATTGCGAATGGGGGTCTATTCATAAACACTGAGATTGCCACCTATCACATTGGCGACAGACTCTGCATCAAACTTCAATTGCCTGCGCAGCAACAACAATTAGTGTTCGTTGCAAAAATAATCTGGCTTGCATTTGGCAAAGCGGTAGCCAAAACCAAGCAAGGTATCGGCGTACAATTTGAAGACGAAGGGGGCGTGATACAGACCATGATAGAAGGCCTGACTATTGCTCAGATAGATTCAGGCAAACCCACACTTACACTTTAGATGAGTATTAAAACTTGATTGTGAGTAAGGGAAAGCAGCAGAGGCTGCACTGTTACTACAACATCCCCTTTACATATTCTGCAATGGCCAGGCTCGATGTTAGACCTGGTGATTCGATACCAAACAATTGAATTAGACCTGCAACACCGTGATCGTCTTCATCTTGAATCACAAAGTCAGCTGCAGGTTCTCCAGGTCCAGCCAATTTAGGTCTGATCCCCGCATAGTCTGGCACTAGTTGTTTACTGTTTATGCCTGGAAAGTAGTGCCCAATCGCTGCGGCGAATTGTTCTGCTTTTTCCGCAGCTACTGCATAGTCGATGGATTCAACATAGTCTACATCAGGCCCGAATCGAAGTTGGCCTGATAGATCCTGGGTGCTATGGATCCCAAGTCCTGCTGTATTCGGCTCTGGCAAGGGATAGATCAAGTGCTGAAAAGGATTGCGTCCGCTGTAGCGAAAGTAATCACCTTTGCACGGATACAGTGTTGGTACTGAAGCGGCAGCTACGCCTTCAATGCGCTGGGCAAGGGATTGGGCCTGCAGTCCAGTGCAGTTAATAAAGACTTCCGTCTTGAAAGAGTAAGATTCCTGGCCGCCAGTTTCATGCAAGGTGGTATGTACTGCAAATCCATCGTGTTCTTGGCTCACAGTTAACGCCTCGGTTCTCGGAGCATAAACCAGACCCGCGATTTCAGCCTGGGCTAACAGACTCTGCATATAGCCGTGACTATCGATGATGCCGGTGGATGGAGAGAACAGGGCGTGTCTGGCACTGACAGCAGGTTCCTGTTGTTGGAGTTCAGCCTGGCTCCAATATTCAAGATCCAGGACCTCATTAGCACTGGCATTTGCCAGCAGGTTTTCCAGACTGTCTGCCGACTCTTCAAGAGAAATTATGCATTTACCAAGTTTTTTATAGGCAATGTCGTAAGTTGAACAATAGCTGTAGAGCAGGTCGCGGCCCCGGCGGCAGAGTTTTGCTTTCAGACTGGCGGGCGGGTAGTAGATTCCGGCATGGATGACTTCGCTATGTCGGCTGCTAATGTGCTGACCGAACTGGGATTCCCGCTCCAGCAGGACAATGGATGAGGCCTGAAAACTACTGGATTGTGTCAGTTCCCGGGCTATTGCCAGACCAACGACCCCGGCGCCTGCAATGCAAACTGAAAACTTGTCCACGCTGCTAAGGCCCCGGTCTAGCCTGATGCTGGCTTGATG
The DNA here is from genome assembly GCA_028281635.1 of Pseudomonadales bacterium. Classification (GTDB taxonomy): domain Bacteria; phylum Pseudomonadota; class Gammaproteobacteria; order Pseudomonadales; family Pseudohongiellaceae; genus UBA9145. The sequence continues at coordinate 30,533 of JANQJM010000001.1, forward strand.
TTTCGGAAGGTGAGGTTAATTCGGGGCTCATTTAAATCTTGTACTTTAGGTAATTGGTGTAACCATTTATCCTGGCAGCCTTTTCCCATTAACAGCACTGAGCCATTTGGCAGCACAATCTTGCGTTTGGAGAGCGATTTATCCCGTTTAGGCTTGAGTTCGAAGGTGCGTTCTACTCCAAAACTCACCGATGCAATCAAGGGATCAGACCCTAATTCCGCCTCGTCATCGGCATGCCAGGACACACTGTCTTGTCCTGAGCGGTAGAGATTAAGCAGAACAGAGTTAAATCGCTGTGAAATCAGCGATTCTACTCTGTTGCGTATGCTGAGAACGCTATCTGACCAGGGTTCTGGTTCCAGGCGCATGCCCGAGTAACCGTATAAGGAACCGTGATCACCCATCCAGCATTGCAGCCTCGGTACCAGCCGCTCCTGGCCGGCAATCCACAAAGTTTCCTGTCGCCAGGGAATCAGCTTTAGCAAGCCCTTAAGCAGTTCAGTACTCTCGGCAGGCGAGAAAGCCTTGGGCCAAAGACGCAGCAGGGCGCCTTCCAGGGCGATATCTTCGTAACGACCCGGATCAGCATCCTGATAGAACAATTCTGCTTGCATGTGGGCAAAGGCTTCCGAATTCTGAACAGCAATAGGTATGGCGGCTCGGCTGAGGCATAATGCCGGCTTTTCGAGGCAGCAGACCCCAAGGATACAGTAGTTTGAGCGAGTTTGATTACGATCTGTTTGTGATAGGCGCCGGTTCAGGAGGTGTTCGAGCCAGTCGCATTGCGGCTTCGCTAGGTGCCAGTGTAGCCATTGCCGAAGAGCGCTATTTCGGTGGCACCTGTGTCAATGTGGGCTGTGTCCCCAAGAAGCTGTTCAGCTACGCGGCGCATTTCAAAGATAGCTTCGAGGATAGTGCAGGATTTGGATGGGAAACGGGAGCAATCAGCTTTGACTGGGCTAAACTAAAATCTAATAAAGATAGTGAAATTAACCGCTTAAATGAGATATATAAGTCAATACTTGATAATAACGGAGTGACGATCTATCAGGACCGTGCGCGGGTGGCGGGTCCTCATACCATCGCTGTTGCCGACCAACAGCTTAGCGCCCGCTATATCCTGATTGCAGTGGGCGGATGGCCCTGGACACCAGATTATCCCGGCTGCGAACATGCTGTCTCATCCAACGAAGTCTTCGCGCTGGATGCCTTGCCTGAATCCATCGCCGTGGTCGGTGGTGGCTATATTGCCGTTGAGTTTGCCAGCATATTCGCTGGACTAGGCCGTGACACCACGCTCATCTATCGCGGGGAGAAACTTCTGAGAGGCTTTGACGAGGACGTTCGAGACCTCATTACCGCGGAAATGGGCCACAAAACCGAGCTGAAGCTGCAGGATGATGTTTCTAAAATAGTCAAATATGACAGAGGCTTAGAAGTCAGTCTTAACAGTGGCTATGAATTTGAATGCGACCTATTGCTTGCAGCCACTGGCCGCCGCCCATTAACCGATGATCTTGGCCTGGAGACAGTCGCCGTGGAATTGGATGACTGGGGTGCCATCAAGGTAAATGCCGATTACCAGACCCGAGAGCCCAGTATTTATGCGGTTGGCGATGTCATTGATCGAGTGGCACTGACCCCGGTAGCGCTGGCTGAAGGCCAATTAGTGGCCAGACAGCTGTTTGGCCAGAATCCTCAGGGCTTATCCTATGAAAACATCCCCACTGCCGTATTTTGCCATCCCAATGTCGCCACCTGCGGATTAACGGAGTCGGAAGTCCAGCAAAGGGGTTTTGACTACGATGTATTTCTGTCGACCTTCAAGCCACTCAAACACACTCTGAGCGGCCGTGAGGAACGCAGTCTTATCAAGCTGATAGTCGACAAGGCTTCAGACCGCGTTATTGGAGCCCATATCGTCGCCGACGATGCCGGCGAGCTTATGCAGGGAATCGCCGTGGCCATGAATGCAGGGGTTACCAAATCCCAGTTCGATAACACCATCGGAATACACCCGACCTTGGCGGAAGAGTTCGTGACGATGCGAGAAGCTCGTTAGAGGTTTGTCAGGTATTCACTGGAAAGCAGTGATAAGACATTGAAATAGCAAACATCCTGGAAAAGCCAGTATTTCAGGATATCTCACTATTTCCGGTAATAAAGATTACCTTTATCGTCTACTTCCACTCTCTCGACGGCGTGTTCCAGTAGTTTATGGATTATCTTGCTATCCATGAGCGGCTTTTCTTCGTTCTCCAGTCTGATCCTATTGATCTTCAGGGCTATTTCGTCAATCACGGCCTGCTCTTTCGCTGACAGTCTTATGTAACTCGGCATATTAGTGATCTCAATCATAGTGAAAAAGTGACGATATCATAGTTTAAATGTTGTCATTTTCACTAGTACATGATTCAATCCGTCCCTAGTGCGGCGCAGTGGCACAGCTGAAATTACTTAACAGGAGAAACCCATGGATGCAATTGATTCGGTCACTGATATTTACACCCAAAACCCCTGCGGTGAAGACGATGCGTTGTGCCTCTCAATGAGCCGAAACCCCGAAGAAGGTGCGCCACTGGCAATCGCGCAGGGCGAGGAAGGGATTTGCATAACGGTTGAGGAGGGGCGGTGGCTATACGAGCAGTTGGAAATGCTCAAGCGACTGAGAATGCTATAGCTAGAAAGTAAAAGCCCGGGACTAGCCCGGGCACGTGTCGAAGGCGGCAACCTTCGGCTTATTTTTGTTCCCCGCTAAAGGAACCCCGGCATGGTAGCAACCGCAAACCAGCAAGACAATTCCCTTCCCCTTCGCCCAGATCAGGCAATCGCTAGTTTTTGGCGGCAGCTTCACGCCGTATTCCGGGCTCAGTTGCTAGCCACGATGCCTGGCGGTGGTATTGAAGCCGTCGATTACTGGGACTACGACTGGCAAGACATCCCTCCTGACTTTCGCAAGCACATCATTGTCTACGTCTCGGCCAACCAAGAGGCATTTCGGGGCTTCATTATGTGCTGCCAGCAAATCGCGCGCGACAGGTTAGCGCCATGAGTTTCCTCAACTGGATTCGGCAATTCATTGCCAGAGTTATCGGTGCGGCAGGGAAAGCTACCGGGGAGGCCACCCGGCGACCCAGGGAAGGGGCTCCGAATACTCACCGATTTCCCCAACGCGGCGGACCTTGGAAAAGGTGCCATGCCGCACACATCATGCCGTGGTGGTTACGAACGGCGATTACCAAAACAGAGAGGCAAAAATAATGGAATGGCTCAATGAAAATTTCGTAATGGTGTTAATTGGTGCATCGCTACCGTTATCTATGTTGGTGGTCATGTTGTGCATTCAGCGTGTAAGGGAACGCGTCGATTCGTTGGAATGGAATCGAGGGCGGCTAGATGACAATTACAACATGCTCAGAGATCTGCAATATGAATTCAAAGGTGAAGTTCTGGAGGACGTGCGGCGCCTCGGGCGAAGTGTCTCGGAACTAGAAACAGGGCGCCAGCATCATGCGCAGTT